>NZ_JBFUFQ010000004.1:0-80906 GCF_056403355.1 Rhizobacter sp. P2_H3
GCCCACGGCCGCGTGCCGCGCGTGGTGCGCCGCGGCTGCGCCATCGGCATGCGCCGCCCRCCAGGCCGTGGCGGCCTGGGCGGCCATCGCCGCGAGGCAGGCCACATACGCGAGCACCGGCACGCGCAAGGGCTGCGGCACGCCGTGCCACAGCAACGCGAGGATCGCGCCGGCCACCAGCGCATACGCGGCGAACGCCACCGGCCAGGCGCCGAAGCGCACGCCGCGCGTGAACGCGGCGATGTACGCCAGGTGCGCCAGCAGGAAGGCCACCAGCCCCGGCAGGAAGCCCTGCACCGGCCACAGCAGCGCCACATCGCCGGCCAGCGACAGCAGCAGCCCCACCCGCACCCAGCGCCGCCGCGCCGGCGCATCGGCCCCGCGCGGCCATGCGAACGCGATGATCAGCAGCGTGGTCAGCGGCTTGAACACGAACAGCCAGTGCGCCGCGATCCAGCCGTCGCCCGACGCGATGGCCAGCGCCGCGCTCGCGACGATGGCCCCTGTCCACACCATCCAGGTGATCGGCTTCATTCCGCCCCCGCCGCCGGTGCTGCCGCCTTGGCCAGTTCGGCCCGCGCCTGCGCCGCGGCGCGCAGCGCCTTCAGCTTCTCGCGCGGGTCTTCCTTCGGGCCGGCCTCGTGCAGCTTCATCTCGCCGATGAAGCGGCTCGGGATGCCCTGCACGAAATCGCGCCCGCGCTTGCGCCGGCGCAGCGTGCTCACCGCGAGCGTCGTGCGGGCCCGCGTGATGCCGACGTACATCAGCCGGCGCTCCTCCTCGAGCCGCTGCGGCGTCATCTCCTCGTCGTCGCTGCGGAACGGCAGCAGCCCTTCGTTGACGCCGGCCAGCACCACGTGCGGCCACTCGAGGCCCTTCGACGCGTGCAGCGTCGACAGCGTGATCACGTCCTGCTCCTCGCCGCGCTCGGCCAGGCTCATGATCACCGAGATGGTCTGCGCGACGTCGAGCACGCTGGTGCGCTCGGTCTCGATGCTCATGCCGCCGTCGTTCTCGATCTCGCCGCCGCAGCGCTTGGCGATCCAGTCGATGAAGTCGATCACGTTCGACCAGCGCGATGCGGCCAGCTTCTCGCTGTCTTCGCCGTCGTACAGGTGCTTCTCGTAGTCGATGTCCTTCAGCCAGCCCATCAGCAGCGCCTTCGCGTCCTCGGCGCCGGTGGTGTGGCGCGCGCGGTACTCGAAATCGCTGACGTAGCGGCCGAACTCGTGCAGCGAGCCGATCGCGCGTGCGTTGATCGCGGTGCCCAGGCTCTCGGCGAACAGCGCCTCGTACAGGCTGGTCTTCCACTTGCCGGCGAACTCGCCGAGGCTGCCGAGCGTCTGGTGGCCGATGCCGCGCTTGGGCGTGGTGACCGCGCGCAGGAAGGCCGGGTCGTCGTCGTTGTTGACCAGCAGCCGCAGCCAGGCGCACAGGTCGCGGATCTCGGCGCGGTCGAAGAAGCTCTGGCCGCCCGACACCTTGTACGGCAGCTCGGCCTTGCGCAGGGCTTTCTCGATCACCCGCGCCTGGTGGTTGGCGCGGTACAGGATCGCGAAATCCTTGAACTGCACGCCGTCGGCCGCGCCGTTCGCGCGGATCGCCTGGATGCGCGCCACTGCGCGCTCGGCCTCGTGCTCCTCGTTGTCGCACTCGACCAGCTGCACCGGCTCGCCGTCGCCGAACGCGCTCCACAGCTTCTTCTCGAACAGCTTCGGGTTGTTGCCGATCACGTTGTTGGCGGCGCGCAGGATGTAGCCGGTGGAGCGGTAGTTCTGCTCCAGCGGGATCACCTTCAGGTCGGCGTACTCCTGCGGCAGGCGGCGCAGGTTCTCGATGGTCGCGCCGCGCCAGCCGTAGATGCTCTGGTCGTCGTCGCCCACCGCGGTGAACATGCCGCGCTCGCCGACGATGCTCTTCAGCAGCTCGTACTGGATCGCGTTGGTGTCCTGGTACTCGTCGACGAGCACGTAGCGCAGCGTGTTCTGCCAGGTGGCGCGCGCCTCGGCATCGCGCTTCAGCAGCCGGTACGGCAGGCCGATCAGGTCGTCGAAGTCGACCGCCTGGTAGGCCGCGAGCCGTTCTTCATAGCGCTTCATCACCTTCTGCGCGACCACGTCGTCGTCGGTCTCGGGCTTCACGTCGTCGCTGCCCAGGCCCTCGTTCTTCCACAGGCTGATGGTCCACTGCCAGCGGCGCGCCATCGCGATGTCGGTGGTGCCGCCGGCGTCTTTCAGGATGCCGAGCACGTCGTCGCTGTCGAGGATGCTGAACTTCTCCTTCAGGCCCAGCCGCTCGCCCTCGGCACGCAGGATGCGCACGCCCAGCGAGTGGAAGGTGCTGACCACCAGGTGCTTGGCGGCGCGCGCGCCGATCAGCGACTTGGCGCGCTCGCGCATCTCCTGCGCGGCCTTGTTGGTGAAGGTGATCGCGGCGATCTGCCCCGGCGCATAGCCGGCCTGCAGCAGCCGCGCGATCTTGTGCGTGATCACCCGCGTCTTGCCCGAGCCGGCGCCGGCCAGCACCAGGCAGGGGCCGGACAGGTGCTGCACCGCCTCCATCTGGGCGTTGTTCAGCGTGGAGACGGAATCGGGGGAGGAGGACACGGGGGAACGGCTCGGAAGCAAACTCGCATCGATCATAGGCGAGCGTCCGTCGCGGCGAGTCCGCGTGACTGTGATAGAACAATCGCGATCCCCTCCGAGCTTTCTTGCCGCCCCTTCCATGAGCCCCACTTCCTTCGACCGCCGCCGCCTGTTGCAATGGGCCGCGGCCACGGCATTCGGTACAGGTGCCCCGTTGTTCGTTCGGGCGGCACGTGCCGCCGACATCGACCGCTTCCCGCTCGGCATCGCCTCCGGTTCGCCGCGTGCCGACAGCGTCGTGCTGTGGACGCGCCTGATCGGTGCCGACCTGCCGGCGCGCGTGCCGGTGCAGTGGGAGCTGGCGCGCGACGAGGCCTTCACCCAGGTCGTCGCGCGCGGCACCGAGACCGCCGAGGCCGCCTGGGGCCACAGCGTGCATGCGCAGCCGCGCGAGCTCGCGCCGTCGCGCAGCTACTTCTACCGCTTCACCGCGCTCGGCGCGCGCAGCGCGACCGGCCGCACCCGCACCGCGCCGCCGGCCGGCGCGAGCGAATCGCTGGCCTTCGCGATCGCGTCGTGCCAGCGCTGGGACCATGGCCACTTCGCGGCGTGGCGCCACCTTGCCGACGAATCGCCCGACCTGGTCGTCTTCCTCGGCGACTACATCTACGAGTACGGCCCGGTCGCCGGCCGCGTGCGCGTGCACGAGGGCAGCGGCGACGCGACGACGCTCGCGCAGTACCGGGCCCGCTATGCGCAGTACAAGGGCGATGCCGACCTGCAGCGCATCCATGCCGTGGCGCCGTGGATCGTCACCTGGGACGACCACGAGGTCGCGAACGACTACGCGAACGACCAGGGCCAGGACCTGGCGCCGAACTTCCTCGAACGCCGCGCCGCAGCCTACCAGGCCTGGTGGGAGCACATGCCGCTGCCGCTGTCGGCGCGGCCGGTGCGCGCGAATGCGCAGGTGTTCGACCGCTACGACTGGGGCGCTCTGGCGCGCTTCCATGTGCTCGACGACCGCCAGTACCGCGACCACCAGGCCTGCCCGAAGCCGGGCCGCGGCGGCTCGAGCACCATCGACCTGGCCGCCTGCCCCGAGCTGATGAAGCCCGGACGCACGCTGCTCGGCGCGGCGCAGGAGCGCTGGCTGGGCGAGGGCCTGGCACAGACCGACGCACGCTGGAACCTGCTCGCGCAGCAGACGCTGATGGCGCCGTTCACCTGGACGAAGGAAGGCCGCTTCTGGACCGACGGCTGGGCCGGCTACCCGGTCGCGCGCGAGCGGCTGCTCGACACGCTGGCCGAGCGGCGCGCCGCCAACCCGGTGGTGCTGAGCGGCGATGTGCACTGCAACTACGTCGCCGACCTGAAGCGCCGCCCCGGCGATGCGGCACCGCTCGCCACCGAGTTCTGCGGCACCTCGATCACGAGCCACGGCATGGCGCAGGACCGGCTCGATGCGGCGCTGCCGCTGAACCCGCACATCCGCTATGCGCGCAGCGAGGAGCGCGGCTACATGAGCTTCCGGCTGGATCCGCAGCGCCTGGAGGCCGCGTTGCGCGTGGTCAGCGATGCAAACGATCCCAACGCGAGCATCCGTACTGCGGCGCGCTATGGCGTCGAGGCCGGGCGGGCGGGCGCGCAGGTCGGATGACGAAGAAGGGCCAATCCACCCCTTCAAATGGGTTATTGGCGTTGCGCGCGCAGATGGCGAATACTCGCGGCACACCATGAGACAGTTCATCCGCCACCCTGTCGATCTGCCGGTCGAGATCGGTACCGGCAACCTGCACGGCCCGGCGGCTGCGGCGCATGCGCATGACATCAGCGCGGGCGGCCTGGCGGTGCATGTCGACCGCGCGGTGGCGCCGGGCGAGCATGTGCACATCTGCATTCCCTATGTGCAGCCGGCCTTCGAGGCCGATGCCCGCGTGGCCTGGTGCGAGCCGAGCGAGATCGAAGGCTACGAGGTGGGCGTGACCTTCCTCGATGCCGAGGTCGCGTTCCTCGCGCGCATGGTCGAGCAGGTGTGCCACATCGAGGACTACCGGCAGTCGGTCAGCCGCATCGAGGGCCGGCAGCTCAGCGCGGAGGAAGCGGCGACCGAATGGATCGACCGCTATGCGCGCGACTTTCCGGCCATCGCCGCCGGCCGGCCGCACTGAGCCGCCGCGCATCAGCGCGGCGAGCGCAGATCCTGCAGCAAGCTGCCCACCGCATGGACTTCTTCTTCGTGGCCCTGGTGGCGCCACGGTTCGGCCAGCGCATCGGCGTACCACGACTGCATGGCCGGCAAGGCCAGCAGGCGCGCGAGGTACTCGTTCGAACGCGCCGAGAGCGTCGGTGAATAAGTCTGCGCCCGAAAGGCCAGCGGTGCGAAGAACGCATCCACGGCCGTGAACTGCGGGCCCGCCAGGAACGGCCCGCCGAAGCGGGCGAGCCCTTCATCCCACAACGCCGAGAGCCGGTCCCACTCCGCCTGCAGCGCCGGCGGCACCGGCTCGATCCGCACCCGCACGCCACAGTTCATCGAGCACAGGTTGCGCACGGTGAAGAAGCCGGAATGCATCTCGGCGGCCGCGCTGCGCGCCCAGGCCCGCGCGCCGCGCTCCACCGGCCAGGCCCGTGGATGCGCCTCGGCCAGGTACTCGATGATCGCCAGCGAATCCCAGACCACCGTCTCGCCATCGACCAGGCAGGGCACCTTGCCCGAGGGCGAGAAGGCGCCGAAGACCTCCGCCTGCGAGCCCGCGCCGAACGGCACCAGCTGTTCGTCGAACGGGATCTGCAGCGTGCGCATCAGCACCCACGGGCGCAGCGACCACGACGAGTAGTTCTTGTTGGCGATGAAGAGCTTCAGGGGAGGGTGTGCGGCCATGCGGCAGTGTAGGCAAAGTGGCCAGGCGTGCACCGGACGGCCGGCTGTCTTAGCATCGCGCGATGGATGCCCGCTCCGCCCTCCTGTGCGCCGGATTGCTGCTGTCGCTGCCGTGCACCTCGGCGCAGGCGCAGCCGGTCGACGTGCAGGTGGTGCTGCAGGACGGCAAGGTCGTGCTCGACGTCACAGCGAGCGTGGCCGCCGAGCGCGAGCAGGTGTGGGCGGTGCTGACCGACTACGAGCACATGGCGGGCTTCGTCTCGAACCTGAAGTCGAGCGCGGTGATCGGCCATGAGGGTGGCGCGCTGCAGGTCGAGCAAAGCGGCGAGGCGCGCCACGGCCTGCTGCACTTCGCGTTCCACAGCGTGCGCTCGGTCGAGCTGGTCGCGCCGCAGGAGATCCGCTCGCACCTGGTCAGCGGCGATTTCAAGAGCTACGAGGCGACGACCCGCCTCACGGCACCCGACAGCGGGCACACGTTGATCACCTTCCACGGCGAGTACGTGCCGAACCGCTGGGTGCCGCCGGGCATCGGGCCGTCGCTGATCAAGTCGGAGACGGGCAGGCAGTACGACGAGCTGATCGCCGAGATCCGGCGGCGACAGGGCGCTGCGGCGCACGTGGCCTCGCCGGCGTCGTCGCCTGCCTCGCCCTGAAAGAGGTCCGTACACGGGCGATACTTGCCCGCTGTGCAGTCCATCCTCGCCGTCACCATCCCCTTCTTCGCGTTGGTGCTGTGCGGCTACCTCGCCGCCCGCCAGCACGTGCTGCCCGAAGCCGCGATCCCCGGCCTCAACGCCTTCGTGCTGTTCTTCGCGCTGCCGTGCATGCTGTTCCGCTTCGGCGCCAGCATGCCGTTCGCGCAGCTGATCGATCCGGCGCTGATCGGCATCTACGCCGCCTGTGCGCTGCTGGTGGTGGTGCTGACGGTCACGCTGACGATGCGGCGCGGCCTCGACCTGAAGAACGCCGCCTTCGGCGCGCTGGTCGCCGCGTTCCCGAACACCGGCTTCATGGGTGTGCCGCTGCTGGCCGCGCTGCTCGGCGAGCGCGCCGCCGGGCCGGTGATCGGCACCGTGCTGGTCGACCTGCTGCTCACCAGCTCGCTGTGCGTGGCACTCGCGCAATCGCGCCGGCACGACGGCACGCCGCACGACGACCTCGGCGTCTCGCTGCGCCGCTCRCTGCGCGGCGCGCTCGGCAACCCGCTGCCGTGGGCGATCGGGCTCGGCGCGCTGCTGGCCGCCAGCGGCCGTGAACTGCCGGGGCCGCTCGCGCAGATCGTGCGGATGCTGGGCGATGCGGCGACGCCGGTCGCGCTGTTCACGATCGGCGCCGTGCTGTGGCGCGCCGGCCAGCATGCGCACAGCCGCACGCCGCTCGGGCGCTACCTGCCGGTCGCGCTGATCAAGCTGTTCGTGCACCCGCTGCTGGTGTTCGGCCTCGGGCTGGCGGCGCGCCGGGCCGGCCTCGCGGTCAGCGATTTCGGGCTGGCCGTGCTGACGCTGGCGGCCGCGCTGCCGAGCGCGAGCAACGTCTCGCTGCTGGCCGAGCGCTACCGGGCCGACAACGGCCGCATCGCCCGCATCATCATGGCCAGCACCGTGCTGGCCTTCGCCAGCTTCTCGCTGCTGGCGGGCTGGCTGATCCCGCTGGCGGGCGGCGGCTGAGGTCGATTGAAATTCGCTATTGACGTTCTTTGATCAATTGAATTTACGGCGAGAGGCGGCTTTCCGACACTGAGGGCACCGAACCAGGAGCCCTCGCATGAGCCAAACCCCTTCCCGCCTCACCACCGCCTCCGGCATTCCGGTGGTCGACAACCAGAACTCGATCACCGCCGGCCCGCGCGGCCCGGTGCTGCTGCAGGATTTCCACCTGATCGAGAAACTGCAGCACTTCAACCGCGAACGCATCCCCGAGCGCGTCGTGCACGCGAAGGGCTCGGGTGCCTACGGCACCTTCACCGTCACGCACGACATCAGCCGCTACACCCACGCGAAGCTGTTCAGCGCGATCGGCAAGCAGACCGAGACCTTCGTGCGCTTCTCGACCGTCGGCGGCGAGAAGGGCAGTGCCGACACCGAGCGCGACCCGCGCGGCTTCGCGGTGCGCTTCTACACCGAAGACGGCAACTGGGACCTGGTCGGCAACAACACGCCGATGTTCTTCATCAAGGACGCGATCAAGTTCCCCGATTTCGTCCACACGCAGAAGCGCGATCCGCAGACGAACCTGAAGTCGGCGACGATGATGTGGGACTTCTGGAGCCGCGCGCCGGAAAGCCTGCACCAGGTGACGATGCTGTTCAGCGACCGGGGCACGCCGGACGGCTACCGCCACATGGACGGCTTCGGCAGCCACACCTTCAGCCTGGTCAACGCGGGCGGCGAGCGGGTGTGGGTCAAGTGGCACCTGAAGACGCAGCAGGGGATCAAGAACCTGCTGCCCGAGGACGCGGCACGGCTGGCCGGCAGCGACCCCGACCATGCGCAGCGCGACCTGTTCGGTGCCATCGCGGCGGGCGACTTCCCGAAGTGGAACGTGTTCATCCAGGTGATGACCGAGGCCGAGGCGGCGACGTGGGAAGCGCGCACCGGCTGGAACCCGTTCGACCTGACCAAGGTGTGGCCGCACAAGGATTTCCCGCGCATCCCGGTCGGCGTGCTGGAGCTGAACCGCAACCCGGTGAACTACCACGCCGAGGTGGAGCAGGCCGCGCTGTCGCCGGCCAACATCGTGCCGGGCCTGGGCTTCAGCCCCGACAAGATGCTGCAGGGCCGGCTGTTCGCGTACCACGATGCGCAGCTGTACCGCGTGGGCACCAACCACCAGCACCTGCCGGTGAACCGGCCGCGCTGCCCGGTGCACCACCAGCAGCGCGACGGCAGCATGGCCGGCAGCGCGGGCGACC
Organism: Rhizobacter sp. P2_H3; assembly: GCF_056403355.1. NCBI lineage: Bacteria > Pseudomonadati > Pseudomonadota > Betaproteobacteria > Burkholderiales > Sphaerotilaceae > Rhizobacter > Rhizobacter sp. P2_H3. The sequence goes on from NZ_JBFUFQ010000004.1 coordinate 8,384, forward strand.
CGAACGGCAGCAGCGCCGCGCAGAACTACGCGCCGGTGGATGCGCGCGGCAGTGCGCCGCAGGGCTTCGGGCACGGCGACGCCGGCTGGCCGCTGGATGGCGCGGCCGCTCGCTACGACGAGCGCGGCGAGTCGGACGACTTCACGCAGGCCGGCAACCTGTTCCGCCTGCTGCCGGCCGACGAGCAGGAGCGCCTGACGAGCAACATCGCGAACGCGATGCGCGGCGTGCCGTCGGATGAGATCCGCCTGCGGCAGATCGGGCACTTCACGAAGGCCGATCCGGCCTACGGCGCCGCGGTGGCCCGCAAGCTGGCCGAAGGGGGTGCACGATGAAGACCGTCCGCCTCGCGATCGGGATGCTGATCAACGGCCTCGGCTTCGGCATCCTGATCACCCACTGGATAGCCTGATCGGCATACTGGCGAGATGCATGCAGCCACCCTGAACGCACTCGCCAGTTTCCCCGATCAGCTCGCGGCCTTCTACGCCGAGGTTCCCCGCGGGTACGAGACCTTCGTGCCCGACAGTTGGGACGGCGTGCCGAGCGAGGCCTTGTCGCCGCTCGCGCAGCTGTGCCACGTGCGCGACATCGAGATCGACGGCTACCACGTGCGCCTGCGGCGCACGCTGGACGAAGACCGGCCGCTGCTCGCGTCGATCGACACCGATGCGCTCGCGATCGAGCGCGACTATGCACATGCCGATGCGGCGCAGGCGCTGGCGGCGTTCCGCGTGGCGCGCGAGCAGACGCTGGCGCTGCTGCGGCGCATCGAGCCGCCCCAGTGGGAGCGCACCGCCGTGTTCGAGGGCTATGGCGCGCTGACGCTGCTCAGCCTGGTGCACTACCTCGCGAGCCACGACCAGCAGCACCTGGCCGGCCTGCAGTGGCTGCTCGGCAAGATCGACGCGGCGCGCGCGGCTTCGGCCGTCAGCTGAATCCTTACCAGCTGAGCGGATTGACGCGGTAGAACCGGCTCAGTTCGGCGAACAGCGCCGGATGCTGCGCGGCCATCTGCGGCGCCTGCTCGAAGAACACCTCGCTCGCGACCGCGAAGAACTCGGCCGGGTTGGTGGCGCCGTAGTGGCTCAACAGCGTCTCCTCGCCGCGCTCGGCCTGCTGCTGCAGCAGCGCGAATTCGCTGCCGAACACCTGCGCCCAGCGCGCGCGGTGGCGGCGGCCGATCCACGGTGCGCCGTTCGCGTCGCCGTTCTCCTGGTCGAGCTGGTGCGCGAACTCGTGGATCACGACGTTGCGGCCGTCGTCCGCCTCGGCGGCGCCTTCCAGCGCGTCGTGCCACGACAGGATCACCTGGCCCTGCGACCACGATTCGCCGGCCAGCACCTGGCGCTGCTCCTGCAGCACGCCGGCCGGGCCGGTGTGCACCTTGTCGACGACGAAAGCGCCCGGGTAGACCAGCACCTGGCTCAGGTTCGGGAAGTAGCCGGGCCGGCGCTTGTTCAGCAGCAGCAGGCAGGCCTGCGCGGCGATCGTCACGCGCATCGCCTCGGTGACCTCGAGGCCGCCGCAGCCGATGAACACCTTTTCGGCGAGGAACACCTGCATGTGCTTCTTCAGCTGCAACTGCAGGTCGGCCGGCATGCCGCGCACATAGGGCACGTGCCGGCGCAGGATCTGCCGCCATTCGGCCGGGAACGGGCGGGCGCGCACCCGGCGGCGGCGCAGTTCGATCCACGACGGTTCGCCGATCAGCCAGGCGATGAAGGCGCCGACGAGGCACACGACGATGATGAGGGTCAGCACGGTGTGGTGTCCTTGTCGGTGGAGATTCCCACGTGGAGCCGGGCTCCGGCATTTCAATGCGAGTGTGCGGCGGGAGCTTGCCTCCAAAGGTAACCGCCGGCCCCACTGCTACAGTGGCGACCGCTTTTCACGGCCCGCGCCCATGTCACATCCCATCGTCATCCTCGGCACCGGCCTCGCCGGTTTCACGCTCGCGCGCGAACTGCGCAAGCTCGACACCACGACCCCGCTCGTCATCGTCAGCCGCGACCAGGCCGGCTTCTATTCGAAGCCGATGCTGTCGAACGCGCTGGCCGGCAAGAAGACCGCCGCGTCGCTGGTGATGAAGCCGGCCGAGAAGATGGCGGCCGAGTTGAACGCGACGCTGCGCGCGAACGCGGTCGTCGCGCGCATCGACACGGCCGCGCAGGTGGTCGAGCTCGATGGCGGCGAGGCGATCGCCTACCGCGACCTGGTGCTCGCGCTCGGTGCCGACCCGATCCGCGTGCCGCTTGCCGGCGATGGCGCCGACGACGTGCTGTCGGTCAACGACCTCGACGACTACGCCCGCTTCGCCGACCGGCTCGACGGCGTGCAGCGCGTCGCGATCCTCGGCGCCGGGCTGATCGGCTGCGAGTTCGCGAACGACCTGCTCGCGCGCGGCATCGCGCCGACGGTGATCGATCTTGCACCGCGCGCGCTGCCGCGCTTGCTGCCGGAGCAGGCCAGCACGCGGCTGCGCGAGAAGCTGGAGGCGGCCGGGGTGGGCTTCCGCTTCAACACCTCGGTCGCGGCGGTGCAGCGCGACGGCAGCGGCTTCACGCTGACGTTGAAAGATGGCGGCACGCTCGCCGCCGACCTGGTGCTGTCGGCCGTCGGCCTGCGCCCGCGCACGGGGCTCGCGCACGCAGCCGGCATCACCACCAACCGCGGCATCGTGACGAACCGGCTGCTCGCGACCAGCGCCGCGAACGTGCATGCACTCGGCGACTGCGCCGAGGTCGACGGCCACACGCTGCCCTATGTGATGCCGATCATGCAGCAGGCCCGCGCGCTGGCCGCGACGCTGGCCGGCAAGCCGACGCCCGTCGTCTACCCGGCGATGCCGGTGATCGTGAAGACGCCGGCCTGCCCGACGGTGGTGTGCCCGCCGCCGCTCGACGCGTCGGGCGCGTGGACGGTGACGCTCAGCGACGACGGCTGCGATGCGCGCTTCCACAGCGGCGACGGGCAGCTGCTCGGCTTCGCGCTGCTCGGCAGTGCCACGGCGCAGCGGCAGGCGCTGGTGCCGCAGGTGCCGGGGCTGCTGGTGTAGCTGACGCGTCAGCCGGCCTTCCGGCGTGCCGCAATGCGCCGCGCCGCCGCGTTGCCGTGGAAGAACGCCTCCTCGAACACCGAGTACCCCGACAGGTCCGCATGCGCGAACTGCACCCGGCCGCTGCCTGAGGCCAGTGCCGCCAGCGCGGGGTTGCCGCGCACGCCGGGCAGCGGAATGCTCATCGCATGGCCGTAGCGCATCAGGTCCATGCGCACCAGCTTGTCGGGCAGGTCCGGATGGGCGCCGACCAGCGTCTGCACGACGGCCTGCGACCAGGCCTGCCACGGCTGCTCCAGCAGGCGCTTGCGCTGCGCGATCAGCTGCGCCTCGTTGTCGCCGCCCAGCGCCCAGTAGACCGTCAGCACCATCGGCCCGGGGTAGGGCCGCGTCGCCTGGTGCATCGCGTCGACATACCCGAGCGTGCTGCTGCCGTACAGCACGTTGTCCCACGACGGCGGCGCGCCGGGCTGGTCGACCAGCGCGTCCGACAGCTGCAGGTTCGCGACCAGCCACGGGGCATGCCGCATCCCGGCCACCGCCGCCTGCAGCGCGGCCGGCGGCGTGCGCAGTACGCGGGCCGAGATGAACAGCGGCGTCGCGAGCACCGCGTGTGGCGCGATCCAGCGTTCGGTGCGCTGCGCCTTCGCGTTCCACAGGTCCAGCGTCACCTCGTGCCGGCCTTCCTCGAGCGCCAGCGCGACGCAGCCATCGTGCAGCCGGCCGCTCAGCGGCGTCGCCAACCGCTGCGCGAGCCAGGCGTTGCCTTCGGGCCAGGTCAGCACGCCGTCGTCGCGCGCCCGCGCGTCCCGGGGGTCATCCCCCGGGGCATGGAAGCCGTGCCGGCTCGCGAAGTAGTGCAGCCCGGCCCAGGCCGATACCTGTGCGGCCCCGGCGCCGTAGTCGTCGCGGCAGCAGTAGTCCAGGTACCAGCGCAACGGCGGGGCGGTGATGCCCTGGTCGTCGAGCCAGCGCGCGAATGTCACGCCGTCGAGGGCCTGCATCGCCGGCGTCCACGCGGCGCGTGCTGTCGGCAGCGCGAAGCTGCCGGTCGGCCCGGCCAGCGACACCAGCTCGGCGAAGCGCCGATACTGCGCCAGCGTCGCGTCGCGCTGCGATTCGGGCAGCGCCGCGATCGGCGGCAGCAGGCCGTCGTGCCAGTGGCCGTCGATGAAGAGCCGCTCCTGCGGGCTGTGGCACAGGTGGCGCTCGTCCCACACCGCGCGCCCGCCCTCGCTGCGGCGCAGCCCCAGCGATTCGAGCAGGCCGATCAGCTCCACCGCGTCGTCGCCCGGCACCGGCAGGTAGTGCGCGCCGAGCGGGCAGGCCATGCCGCCCATGCGGTGCGCGCGGCTGTTGCCGCCGGCGCCATCCTCCAGGTCGAACACGTGCACGTCGTCGATGCCGGCCAGGCCGAGTTGACGCGCACACGACAGCCCGGCGATGCCGGCGCCGACGACGATCACGCCGGCGCGCTTGTGCACCGTCGGCTCGGCCAGCGTGCGGCCGCCGTCGCGCAGCCGGTGGCCGCGCTCGTGCTGCGCGCCGACCCATTCGCCGCCGTAGGCTGCAGGACGTTTCGCATCGCAGCCGGCCAGGCCGGTGAGGGCAGGCGCCGCCAGCGCGGCGGCCGTTGCGGCGAGCAGCGTGCGCCGGTCGCGGTCGGGGAGCTCGCTCACTGGTGCACCTTGCCCCATTCGTCCTCGAAGGTCTGCACCAGCACCTGGTTCGACAGCCGGTTCACGTCGGCCGGCACGCGCGCCATGTCGATCGGGAAATCGAACAGCGCCGGCAGCCCACCGAGGCTGATGAAGCGCAGCCCCTCGGGCAGCTGCGTCGGCATGCGGTACGGCCGGCGGCTCGCGAGGATGAATCCCCATTCGCCGAAGCTCGGCACGTGCGCGTGGTACGGCGTCACCTGCAGGCCGGCGGCCTCCAGCGTGGTCGCCACCGTCCAGAAGCTCTTGCGCGCGATCAGCGGCGAGGTGGTCTGCACCACCGCGTAGCCGCTCGCGTTCAGATGCTGCTCCACCAGCCGGTAGAAGCCGGTGGTGTAGAGCTTGCCGATCGAGAAATTGGTCGGATCGGGGAAGTCGATGACGATCACGTCGAACGCGCCCGGGTTCTGCTCCAGCCACGCGAAGGCGTCGGCGTTGACGATGCGCAGCTTCGGCGAATGCAGCGCATCGGCGTTCAGCGCGCGCAGCATCGGCGACTGCGCGAACAGCGTCGTCATGTGCGGGTCGAGCTCGACCAGCGTGACCTGCTCGACGCCGGGGTACTTCAGGATCTCGCGCACCGCCATGCCGTCGCCGCCGCCCAGCACCAGCACCTGGCGCGGCGCGCCGTGGCCGGCCATCGCCGGGTGCACCAGCGCCTCGTGGTAGCGGTACTCGTCGCGCGAGTGGAACTGCAGGTTGCCGTTCAGGAACAGCCGCACGCCGACGCTGCTCGAGGTGACGACGATGCGCTGGTAGGCGCTGCTCGCGCTGTAGACGATGCGGTCGGCGTAGAAGCGGTCCTCGGCCCAGCTGCTGACGCGCTCCGCGCCGGCGAAGGCCGCGAGCAGCGCGGCGATGACGCCGCCGCACGCGAGCGCATGCAGGCCCCAGCGCCGCAGCTCGCCCCTGAACAGCCACAGCGCCCACACCGCGACCGCGGCATTCAGCAGCCCGAAGAACGCGCCGGTGCGGATCAGCCCGAGCTGCGGCACGAACAGCAGCGGGAACGCGATCGCGACGACCAGCGCGCCGAGGTAGTCGAAGGTCAGCACCTGCGAGACCAGGTCCTTCAGCGCATAGCGTTCGCGGAAGTGGCGCTTCAGGATGCGCATCACCAGCGGGATCTCCAGCCCCACCAGCGTGCCCACCAGCAGCACCAGCGCATACAGCGCGAAGCGGAACGACGGTGCGGCCAGCGTCTGCAGCGCGAACAGCGCGAGCGGCATCAGCCCGCCGACCAGCCCCACCAGCAGCTCGATGCGCAGGAAGTGCGCAATGATCTGCCGCTCGAAGAAGCGCGACAGGTACGAGCCGATGCCCATCGCGAACAGGTAGCTGCCGATGATGGTCGAGAACTGCAGGATCGAATCGCCCAGCAGGTAGCTCGCCAGCGTGCCGGCCGCGAGCTCGTAGACGAGCCCGCAGGCGGCGACGACGAAGACGGACGCGAGCAGCGCCACCTCGGCCGGGCGGATGCCTGTTGCGGCGCCCGTTGGATGCGCCGGGCCGAGCGCCGGGCCGTCCCAAGCCGGCCCGGATCCCCCTGGGGGATCGGACGATGTACTCATCGGACGAGGGGTTGTCAGTTCGTCAGCCGTGGATCGCCGCGGAGACGATCATCCCGATCGCGATGCACATCGAGCCGACGACGATCGCGAGCGCCACGTTCTTCTTCTCGACGATCTCGGCCCACAGGTCATAGGGCGTGATCTTGTCGACGATGATGAAGCTGATCCAGAAGACCAGCACGCCGATCAGTGCAAACAGGATGGAGCCGACGAAGATGCCGGGCTTCATCCATTCGATTCCCATCATGAGAGCCTCCTGTGTGGGGTTGTCTTCACTTGTGGCCGCCGCCGCTCGAGAAGCCGCCGAACGAGCCGCCGCCGGTGCGAAAACCGCTGCCGCCGCTGCGGTTGCTGTTCAGGCAATTGACGTACTCCTGCGAATTCTCGCCGTAGGTGCTGCGCAGGCCGCTGCAATCGGCCGAGCTGCTGCTGCTGCAGCGGAACAGCATCAGCAGCACCGCGATCACGAACATCGCAACGAAGATCTTGGCCAGCAGCCCGCCCGAGCCTGACGTGGGCAGTGCATCCCGCTGCAGCGCCGCGCGCCGGCCGCTGTCCAGCCGGAAGGCCTTCATCACGTCGTCGGCGCTCATCGCGTCGCCGGCCGACCAGACGATCTCGTCGCCCGTCTGCTCGCGGTTCAGCCGCTTGCTGCCGGACTGGTAGTCGGTGTTGAGTGTGCGCTGCGCGCGCGTGAGCTGCCAGTAGAACTCGCCGAGCACGTAGGTGACCTGCCCGGTGTAGGTGTAGAGCTTGCGGTAGGTCGCGCCCTGGTACACCGCCGCGTCACCGCGCAGCTGCGGCACGCCGGTGATCGGCGCCGTCCAGCTCCAGCCGTCCTCCGCATCGACGATGAACGCGAAGCCCTCGGTGCGGTGGTACAGCAGGTACTCGCGCCAGAAGGTCTGCTCGTCGTCGGCGCCGTCGGGCAGCTCGCAGCGCTCGACATAGCCGACCACCTGCCACGGCAGCGGCGCCTTGCCGCCGAGCGCCAGCGTGCCGACGCTGCCGAGCGGGATCTGCGGCTCGCTGCCGTTGTCCTGCACGTAGTGCGCGAGGTCGCCGCCGACGCCCTGCGACACGTCGACCACCGAATGGCACTGGTGGCAGACGATCGATTGCGTCGTCGCGAGCTTCACCTCCAGCGAGGTGCCGCAGTTCGGGCATTCGATGCTGCGCGCCTTCAGCGTCTTCTGCGCCTGCTCGGCGAGGCCCGTCATCGCGAGCTCGCTGATCGCGACCGCGCGGCCGACCGACCACTTCGGCGCGGCCGGATCGCTGTAGTCGAGCGTGCCGACCTCGTCGCGCGTGCTGCGCAGGTCGCTGACGACGAAGCCGCGCTCCGTGTTCGGCTTGACCGGCAGCTCGCCCTGCGCCGCGATCAGCTTCGCGGCCGAGACCGACGCGACCGACCACGGCTGGCCGTTGACGATCTGCTGCTGGCCCGGCCGCAGGCTGGCCGCCTCGGGCACCGCGGCCTGCAGCGGCTGGTCGAACGCGAGCACGTAGCGGCCGTTGTCCTCCGACAGCCAGCCGCTGCGCCCGTTGTCGAACAGCGCATGCCATTCGTTCCACGTGCCCTCGGCGTAGCGGTACTGCAGCCGGCCCACCAGCGTGAAGGCGGCACCCTGCACGCGCCCGCTCGCACCGAGCTGCAGCGGCGAATGGTCGTCGAACAGCTCGGCGCTCTGGCCGATCCTGCGCAGCGCGTCGCCGTCGCGCACGATGGTGCTGCGACAGAAGCTGCAGACCGCGAACGCCGACGCGGCCGAGCGGAACTCGACCTCGGCGCCGCAGTTGGGGCAGGGCGCGCGGTAGGCGCGCTGAGGGCTGGGTTCGGTTGCCAAGAACTGGGTTCTAGACCAGCTTCTTCAGCAATTCGGCCTTCTTGGCGTCGAACTCGTCCTGCGTCAGGATGCCCTTGGCCTTCAGGTCGCCCAGCTTCTCGAGCGTGGCCATCACCTCGTCGGGGCGGATCGCTGCCGCGGCGGCTCCCGCGACCGGCGCTGCCGCCGGCTGCTGCAGCCCATGGCTCAGCTGTTGCGCCAGCACCTGGCCGAGCGCGACACCGGCGCCCAGGCCCATCGCATCGCCGGCGATGCCGCCACCGCCACCGCCGCCCTCGGCGAACTTCGGCAGCGCCTGCGCCGTCTGGTACTGCATGAACTTGCCCATGTCGTTGCCGACCATGCCCATGCCGATCTTCTGGTCGAGGATCTTCTGCAGCTCCTCGGGCAGCGAGATGTTCTGCAGCGTGACGCTCTCGAGCAGCAGGCCGAGCTTGTTGAACGACGGCTGCGTCGCTTCCTGCAGCGCCTTCGCGAACTCGACCTGGTTGGCTGCGAGGTCGAGGAAGGCGATGCCGCTGGACGCGACCGCGTCGGAGATGTGCTGCAGCATCAGCGCGCGCAGCTGGCCGTCGAGTTCGGCGGTGGTGTAGCTGGCGCGCGTGCCCGAGACCTCGGTGTGGAACAGCTTCGGGTCGGCGATGCGGTAGCTGTAGTTGCCGAAGCCGCGCAGGCGCACCGCGCCGAAGTCCTTGTCGCGGATCGTCACCGGCTGGGTCGTGCCCCAGCGCTGGTCGATCTGCTGGCGGGTGCTGAAGAAGTAGACGTCGCTCTTGAACGGGCTCTGGAACAGCTTGTCCCAGTTCTTCAGGTAGGTGAGCACCGGCAGCGTCTGCGTCGTCAGCTTGTAGGTGCCGGGGCCGAACACGTCGGCCACCTTGCCCTCGTTGACGAACACCGCCATCTGCGATTCGCGCACGGTCAGCGAGCCGCCGTACTGGATCTCGTTGTCGGCCATCGGGTAGCGCCAGGCCAGCACGCCGTCGCCGGACTCGGTCCACTCGAGGATGTCGATGAACTGTTTCTTGATGAAATCCATCAGGCCCATGGCGCGAAGCTCCTGGAAAACGACCGGCTCCGGGATCGGAGTGCGGCGAATAATACGCCGCGGCATCGGCCCTTTGTCTCCCCCCTTTTTGGTGAACCGCGCGTGACGCGGCCATCCAGCGGGATCGGCTAGCGCTGGATCGGCGCGGACGCCGCGGCGCTCCACTGCATCGAGCGGCCGATGTACTCGACCCGGGCCTGCTGCTGCAGTGCGGCGAGCCCGCGCTCGACCGCCTTGCGGCGCCGTTCGGTGCGGATCAGCGCCGCGATCTGCTTGACGGCCGCCGAGCGCGAGATCGTCGCCGGCTGCGTCTGCAGCACCGTCAGCACGCGCACGCCGCCGTCTTGCGGCAGCACCAGCGTCTGGCCGACGCGCAGCGGCGCCAGGGCGTCGAGCAGCGCCTGCGGCGTCTCCTCGGGCTGCAGCGCGAACTGGCGCGCGTTCAGCGGCACGCCTTCGACGCGCAGTGCCTCCATGGTCTTGTCGGGCGTGGCCGCGGCCTGCAGCCGGGCCTTCAGCGCATCGAGGCGCGCGGCCGGCAGCGGCAGCACCGCTTCCTGCAGCCACATCAGCCGGCGCTGCGCGAACCAGGCGGGGTGTGTTTCGTAGAACTGGTCGATCTCGTCGCTGGAGGGTTCGACGGCCGTGCCGGCCAGGCGCTCTTCGTACGCGCGGGCCAGCACCTCGCGCTGCGCGGCCTCGATCATCTGCACGGTGCGCGGGTCGCGGTCGAGCCCGGCCTTGCGTGCGGCCTGCGCGGCGAGCGATTCCTGCACCAGGTCGGCCACCGCCTGGCGGCCCGCGGCCTGGGTCTGCGCGTTGCTTTCGCCGATCGCGGCGCGCGGCAGCACGAGCTCGAGCTGGTGCTCGCTGACCGGCTCGCCGTTGATCCGGAAAGCGGCTTGTTCGGTGGAGGCGCCGGCCTGCGGGCTGCACGCGCCGAGAACCGCCCCTGCGGCGGCGATGGCGGGGAGCAGGAAAAGGCGCGCGAGTACTGCGAAGGCGGGCATCTGGGGGGCTGCAAATTAGGGGGGCAACCGGCACCGTACCTCCGCGCATCCAAAGCAGCCATGCCCTGAGTCGGGGGTAGGACGGCGGCGGGCCGGTCATCGGTGGCGAATCGGTGCGAAATGTCACGATGCGGCCGTGCGCGACGGCCTCCTGCGGCGGCGCGACAATGCCGCGTTTCCGCCACACCACCGCTCACGAGGTGCCCGATGACCGCTTCCCGCCCTGCCACTGCGTCATCCGAGAAGCCGCTGACCCTCGCCGTGGTCGGCGCCGGGCCGGTGGGCCTGGCGCTCGCGCTGCTGGCCGCCCGGTCGCTGCCGCAGGCGCAGGTCAGTGTGTTCGATGCCCGGCCGCTCGACAAGGATGTGTCCGGCGACCCGCGCACGCTCGCGCTGTCGCTCGGCAGCGTGCAACTGCTGCAGCGGCTGGAGGCCTGGCAGGCCGATGCGGCGCAGCCGATCACCGAGGTGCATGTCTCGCAGCAGCCGCCGTCGCTCGGCGCGGCGCTGGCCGCGTGGGTCGGCGAGCCGGCGGTGCGCATCAGCGCGCTCGAGGAGGCGGTGCCGATGCTCGGCGCGGTGCTGAGCTATGGCGGCATCGTCGCGCCGCTGCAGCGGGCGTGGCTCGCGGCCTGCGAGCGCGAGCCGCGGCGCCTGCTCAGCCGCTTCGGCCAGCCGGTGCAGGGACTGAAGCCGGTGGGGAATGGTGAGGAGACGGGTGGGGTCGAGGTCGATGCCGGCATCGCCGAGCGCTTCGACATCGCGGTGGTGGCCGAGGGCGGCGTCTTCAGCCAGCTGCCGCGCGAGCGGCTGGGCGGCGTGCGCGAGCCGCTGCACCACGACTACCACCAGACGGCCTGGGTCGGCACCGTGACGCTCGCGAATGCCCGGCCGGGTGTCGCGTACGAGCGCTTCACGCGCCACGGGCCGGCGGCGCTGCTGCCGCTGAAGAACGGGCAGGCCTCGCTGGTGTGGTGCGTGGCGAGCAATGACGACCCGGTCGAGCCGTTGAGCGACGCGCAGCGGCTGGCGGTGCTGAACACGATGTTCGATGCCGAGGTCGGTGCGATCACCGCGGTGTCGCCGCTGAAGCGCTTCGCGCTCGGGCTGAGCGCCGAGCGCACGCTGACCGACGGGCGCACGGTGCGCATCGGCAACGCGGCGCAGACGCTGCACCCGGTGGCGGGGCAGGGGCTGAACCTCGGCCTGCGCGATGCGTTCGAGCTGGTGCAGGCCTTGTCGCGCAACGCGGACGTGGCGCAGGTGTTGCGGCGCCTGGAGTGGCAGCGCGGGCCGGACCGCTGGGCGATGATCGCCGCGACTGATTTCCTGGCGCGCAGCTTCACGTGGAAGCTGCCGGGGGCGGGGGCGGCGCGCGGGCTGGGGATGGTGGCGCTGCAGGCGTTGAAGCCGCTCAAGTCGGCGCTCGCGCGGCAGATGATGTTCGGTTCCCGCTGAAACCCGTCAAGGTTCCAGCTTCAGGAACAGATCCCGGTCCGGCGCGAAGTTCGCATAGAGCGGCAACAGCGCTCCCCCCATCGCCCGTGCATCCGAGCCGATCGTGCCGGGCAGCACCTCTGGCCGCGCGACGCCTTCCCAGCTGTAGCCGTCCAGCGCCACCGTCAGCTCGCGCAGCAGCGCGGCGAGCAGCCCGCGGCCGAACGAGCCGTCGATGATCACGCCCTCCAGGTCGAGCAGGCAGGCGGCCGTGTGCACGGCCAGCGCGATGCCGGGGCAGGCCTCGCGCAGCCAGGCCTCGGTGATCGGCAGCCACGGCGCCGTCAGCGCGCGCTCGTCCAGCCAGGCCTGTTCGGCCAGCCCGGCCTCGCGCCAGCGCGCCTCCAGGTCGAACAGCGAAGCCACGCTCAGCAACTGCCGCGGCAAGCCGTGGCCGTCGCTCGCGCCCAGCGCCAGCGAGCCCACCGCGCCGGCGTTGCCGCTGACGCCGCCGCGCAGGTGGCTGTCCAGCACCAGCCCGCCGCCGATGAAGGTGTCGATGAAGACGTAGAGGTAGCTGCGCATGCTGCGCCCGCGGCCCGCCACCAGCTCGGCCACGCAGGCGGCCGCGGTGTCCTTCACGAACACCACCGGCAACTCGGTCAGCGCGGCCACGCGGGCGCGGATGTCGATCAGCGCCCAGGCCTGCGCCGCCTCGGCCGACACGCCGAGCAGCGATTCCCAGCCGCCCAGCGACAGYGGCGCCGCGACGCCCACGCCGTGCAGCACGCGCGCGCGCTCGGGGCCGAGCCGCCCGCGCAGCTCGGCGAGGCCGTCGGCGATCTCGTTGAACAGGCTGCGCGGATCCGGGAAGGCATAGGCCCGCACCAGCCGCTCGCGCACCTGCCCGGTGAAGTCGACCAGCAGCATGTCCATGCCGCGCCGGCCGATCTTGATGCCGATCGAGAACGCGCCGTCCGGGTTCAGCGCCATCGGCACCGACGGCTGGCCGACCTTGCCGCGCACCGGCGCCTGCTTGACGACCAGCCCGTCGCCCTCGAGCCGGCCGATGATCAACTGCACCGTCTGCGGCGTCAGGTGCGTGAGGCGCGCGATCTCGGCCTTCGGCAGCGCGCCGTGCAGCCGGATCGCCTGCAGCACCACGCGCTCGTTGAACTGGCGCATGCCCACGTGGTTGGAGCCGCGCGGGCGCAGCCGGCTGCTCGCCTGAAGCTCGGTCATTCGATCAGGGCCGAAGGGCGTCGGCGATGACGCCCTTCTTGAAGAGGATGTTGGCGAATGGTTGCATCTCGCCAGTCTGCACGATCGCGTACGCGCCGCGCACGCGCTCGTAGAACGCGAAGCGCTCGATGGCCTCGCACTGCGCGCCCAGCGGGTCGAGGATCTCGCGCTGCAGCGCCGAGCGGTAGCCCTCGGCCGTGCCGCTCACCTGCATGAAGGCCACCGGCCGCGGCACCGCGTCGTCGAGCGGGAACACCGACAGCACGGCCGCGCAGGCCCGTGCCATGCCGATGCCCGGCAGCCGCAACACCGGCTGGCGGCCGGCCAGCGATTCGGCGGTGAAATTGGCGTCGGCCAGCACCACCTCGTCGCCGTGGCCCATCTCGCACAGCAGCTTCAGCAAGGCCGGCGTCAGCACGGGGTCGATGTTCTTCAGCATGGGGTTCCGGTACCGGAATTCAGGCCAGGCAGTCGGCCGGCAGCTCGTCGACCCGCTTCGCGCCGGTCATCACCGCCACCGTGTCGCTCATGCTGATCTTCTTCGGGTTGACCACCGCCGCGCGCTTGCCGAGCCGCGCGATGTGGATGCGGTCGGCGATCTCGAACACGTGCGGCATGTTGTGGCTGATCAGGATCACCGGCAGCCCCTTGTCGCGCACGCGGCGGATCAGCTCGAGCACCATGTTGCCCTCCTTGACGCCGAGCGCCGCGGTGGGTTCGTCCATGATGACCACGTGCTGCGCGAACGCCGCCGCGCGGCCCACCGCGACGCACTGGCGCTGCCCGCCCGAGAGGGTTTCCACCGCCTGCGTCATCGAGCGGATGCCCACCTTCAGCTCGTTCATCCGCGTGATGCTCTCCTCGAGCATCTTCTTCTTGTCGAGCATGCGCAGCACGCTGCCCAGGAAGCCGGGGCGGCGCAGCTCGCGGCCGAGGAACAGGTTCTCGGCGATGCTCATCGCCGGCGCCACCGCGAGATCCTGGTAGACCGTCTCGATGCCGGCGCGGCGCGCGTCGATCGGGCTCTTGAAGTGGATGATCTTGCCGTCGAGCTTGATCTCGCCCTCGTCGGGAATGGTCGCGCCCGACAAGGCCTTGATCAGCGAGGACTTGCCGGCGCCGTTGTCGCCGATCACCGCGAGGATCTCGCCGGCGCGCAGCTCGAAATCGGCACCGTCGAGCGCGACGACCTGGCCGTAGCGCTTCACGAGGCCGCGGGCCTCCATCACGAGAGGGGCTCGAGCGCCCGTTGCGGTATCGGCAGCCATCAGCGCGCTCCCTTGCGAGAAAGTTGGTCGGTGGCCACGGCCAGGATCACCAGCACGCCGGTCACCAGCACCTGGTAGATCGACGACACGCCCATCAGCGTCAGCCCGTTGCGGAACACGCCGACGATCAGCGCCCCGACCAGCGAGCCGAGGATCACGCCGCGCCCGCCGAACAGGCTGGTGCCGCCGAGCACCACCGCGGTGATCGCGTCCAGGTTCTCGGTCTGCCCGGCGTTCGGGTCGCCGACGCCGGTGCGCGCCACCGACAGCAGCGACGCGATGCCGTAGAACACGCCGGCCAGCACGTAGACCCCGAGCAGCACGCGCTGCGTCGGGATGCCGGTCAGCCGGGTCGCCTCAGGGCTGTTGCCCACCGCGTAGACGTGGCGGCCCGAGGCCGTCTCGCGCAGCGCGAACCAGGCCAGCCCGTACAGCGCGAGCATCAGCACCACGCCGTAGGCGACGTTGGTGGTGCCGCCGAGTGCGAAGGTGTTGCCCAGCATCGTCATCGCCTCGGGCACGTCGGTCACCGTCTGCGAGTTCGAATACAGCTGCGTGATCGCGAACGCGATGTTCAGCGTGCCCAGCGTGACGATGAACGGCGGCAGCTTGATGCGCGTGACGAGCAGCCCGTTGACCAGCCCGAACAGCGTCGTCACGCCGATGCCGCACAGCACGGCGAGGAGCGGCGGCAGCCCGAGCTCGGTCGCGAACTTCGTCATCACGATGCCGCCCAGCGCCATCACCATGCCGCAGGACAGGTCGATGCCGGCGGTCAGGATGATCAGCGTCTGGCCGATCGCGATGACGCCGACCACCATCACCTGCTGCAGCACCAGCGACAGGTTGCCGCCGGTCAGGAAGCGTTCGTTCTGCGTCGCGAAGAAACCGCAGGCGAGCAGCAGCGCGATGAAGGGGCCGAGCGTCGCGAGCGGGGGCAGCCGCCCCTTCATCACTTCTTGCCCCAGCACAGGTCCGTGCCGGTCTTCACGTCCTTGCTGTCGACCCCCGCCACCGGCTTCGCGGCGATCAGCGTGACGCCGGTGTCGGTGTAGCCGCTCGGCTTCTTGCCGGTCTTCGCGTACTCGATGCCGGCCTCGACGCCCATCGCCGCCATCTTCAGCGGGTACTGCTGCGAAGTCGCTGCGATGATGCCGGCGCCGACGTCCTTGATGCCCTGGCAGCCGCCGTCGACCGAGACGATCGTGACGCCCTTCTCCTTGCCGGCCGACTTCAGCGCCTTGTACGCACCGGCGGCCGCCGGCTCGTTGATCGTGTAGACGAGGGTCACCTCGGGGCTCTTCTGCAGGCAGTTCTCCATCGCGGTCTGCGCCTTGGCCTGGTCGCCGTAGCTGTCGGCCATGCAGACCACCTCGGCGGCCTTGCCCAGCTCGTTGCTCTTCGCATCGGGGGCGGCCAGGCCGAAGCCCTTCAGGAAGCCGTTGTGGCGCTGCGCGCCGACCGGGTGGCCGGGGAACAGGTCGAGCGTGACGATCTTCACCGGCTTGCCTGCCGTCGCGACCTTCGCGTACTGGCCGATCAGCACGCCGGCCTGGTAGTTGTCGGTCGCGAACAGCGCGTCGGTGCCCTCGGTCGGGTCGGTCGGGCTGTCGAGCGCGATCACCAGCACGCCCTTGTCGCGCGCCTTCTTGATGGCCGGCACGATCGCCTTCGAGTCGCTCGGCGTGATCAGGATGGTCTTGGCGCCGGCGGCGATCATGTTCTCCATCGCGGTCACCTGGCCGGCGTTGTCGCCATCGGCCTTGCCGGCGCCGCTCAGCAGCTTTGCGCCCTTGGCCTTCGCGGCCTCGTTGGCGCCTTCCTTCATCTTCACGAAGAACGGATTGGTCTCGGTCTTCGTGATCAGGCCGATGATCGGCTGGTCGGCAGCGTGGACCGACGCGGCGCCGGCTGCGAACAGGGCAGCGGCGGCGATCGACGACAGGATCGGCAGGGTCTTCAGGCGCATGTCTTGTCTCCGGGTGTTGTGGGGTCTGGATGCGAAAGCGCGTATCGGCAGCGCGCAGCAAAGTATGGGCAACGGCGTTTAATAAATCAAGTTGATTGATTAATGGAAAACCCTGTAACCTCCGCGACCCGCCGGGGGCAAGCTGGCGCGCCCTTTTGCGCGCCCTTTTCTGGAGAGTCCGATGTTCGTGGTGTGTGGCGAAGCCTTGATGGATGTGTTCTCGACCGGTTCGACACCGACGGGTGTCCGCATGGATGCGCGCATCGGCGGTTCGCCGTTCAACGTCGCGGTCGGGCTGGCGCGGCTCGATCAGCCGGTCGCATTCTTCGGCGGCGTGTCGAGCGGCTTCCTGGGCGAGCGGCTGGTGGCGGCGATGCGGGCGGAGCGCGTCGACACGCGGGCGCTGCACGTCAGCAGTGCGCCGACCACGCTCGGCCTGGTCGGGCTGGATGCGGCCGGCGTGCCCTCGTATGCGTTCTACGGCCACGGCGCGGCCGACCGCGAGGTGCCGCTCGAGGCGCTGCAGCGCGTGCCGGGCGATGCGAAGGTGATCCACGTCGGCTCGTTCAACACCGTCGTCGAGCCGGTGGCGGGCACGTTGCGGGCGCTGGTCGAGCGCGAGCACGGGCGCTGCCTGATCTCCTACGACCCGAACATCCGGCTGAACGTCGAGCCCGAGGTCGCGCGCTGGCGCGAGCAGCTGCAGTGGATGCTGCCGCGCACGCACCTGCTGAAGGTCAGCGACGAGGATCTCGCGCTGCTGTACCCGGGCGTCGAGCACGAGGTGCTGGCCCGGCAGTGGCTTGCGGCCGGCGTGACGCTGGTGGTGGTGACGCGCGGCGCGAAGGGGGCGATCGGCTGGACGGCCGGCGCGCAGGCCGAGGCGCAGCCGGTGGTGGTGGCGGTGATCGACACGGTCGGTGCCGGCGACACCTTCCAGGCGGCGCTGCTGACCTGGCTGGCCGAGCGCGACGCGCTGTCGGGGCGGGCGATCGCGGCGCTGGACGGCGCACAGCTGGCCGATGCGCTGAACTTCGCGGCGCGTGCGGCGGCCATCACCTGCTCGCGGCGCGGGGCGGACCTGCCGCGGCGCAACGAGCTGAACTGATCAGGCCGCGATCCACCTCGGCTGGCGGTGCGTCAGCGCCGGCAGCTGCATCCGCACCTGCGCGATCCGCGCCGGGTCCAGCGTCGCCATCACGACCCCTTCGCCCTCCTCGCGCATCGCGAGCACCTCGCCCCACGGGTCGGCGATCAGGCTGTGGCCGAAGGTGCGGCGGCCGTTCTCGTGCAGCCCGCCCTGCGCCGGCGCGATCACGTAGCACTGGTTCTCGACCGCGCGCGCCCGCAGCAGCAGCTCCCAGTGCGCCTTCCCGGTGGTGTGCGTGAACGCCGCCGGCACCGCCAGCAGGTCGCACGGCGGCGACATCATCGCGCGGTACAGCTCGGGGAAGCGCAGGTCGTAGCAGATGCTCAGGCCGACGCGCAGCCCGTCGGCGTCGAAGGTCACCGGCTCGCTGCCGGCCCGCAGCACGCGGCCTTCGTCGAAGTTCTCGCGGCCGTTGTCGTAGCGGAACAGGTGCATCTTGTCGTAGCGCGCCGCGAGCGTGCCGTCGGGTGCGAACACGCAGCTCGCGTTGAGCACGCGGTCGGGGCTGCCGGTGCCGGACTCGTTGAATGCGCCGATGCGCATGGGCAGCGTGCCGCCGATGATCCAGATCCCGTGGCTGCGCGCCGCCTCGGACAGCATCGCCTGGATCGGCCCGTCGCCCGGCGCCTCGGCCAGCGCGAGCTTGTCGCGGTCGCTGTGGCCCATCAGGCAGAAGTACTCCGGCAGCCCGACCAGCCGGGCGCCTGCCGCGGCGGCCTGCGCGATCAGCCGGCGGGCATGGTCCAGGTTCTCGTCGACGCGCGGCGTCGAGACCGTTTGAAGTGCGGCGATCAGCATCGGGGTTTCCCTGAAGAATGTGGCCTTCCTCACGCCGTGAGGGCCAGAGCGCAAGAGCTTACGTCGGACTCCGGGCCTGCGCCCGTCACAGGAATAGCAGCTGGGGCAGAATCCGACCGCCTTCCTTGACACGGGCAGCAACGTCTCATGGCTCTCGAGTCTTCCACCCTGGGCGCACCGGCCGCCGCTGCATCCACGCCGCCCGGCCCGGCACGCGCCGAGCACAGCCGCTTCGTGCAGCGGATCCGCCGCCGCTTTGGCGCCGAGCTGTCGCTGCTGGCGCCCGGCCTGCCGACCCGCGAGCCGATCGAGGCGCTGATCGACGCGCTGCTGGCCACCGAGCGCACGCTGCCGAGCGCGCTGCGCGTCGCCCGCCACCTGGTGCTGGAACGCCTGGCCGTGCTCGACATCGAGCAGGGCGCGGCGATGGAGGACATCACCCGCGCGATGACCGAGCTGGCCGAGACCACGCTCGACCGCGCGATCGCGCAGGCGCAGCACGAGCAGGACCAGCGCTACGGCGCGCCGCTGAACGCCGACGGCCGGCGCATCGACTTCTGGGTCGTCGGCATGGGCAAGCTGGGCGCGCGCGAGCTGAACGTCTCGTCCGACATCGACCTGGTCTACGTCTATGAAGAAGACGGCGAGACCGCCGGGCCGCAGCAGGTCACCGCGCACGAATACTTCTCGCAGCTCGCGCGCAGCCTGTACGCGCTGATCGGCGACACCACCGACGACGGCTTCGTGTTCCGGGTCGACCTCGCGCTGCGCCCGAACGGCAACTCCGGCCCGCCGGTGGTGAGCCTCGCGATGCTGGAGGAGTACTTCCTGGTGCAGGGCCGCGAGTGGGAGCGCTTCGCATGGCTGAAGAGCCGCGTCGTCGCGCCGCGCGAGAGCGTGCGCAACGGCCGCGCGCTCGCGCTGCGCTCCACCGTGACCAGCTTCGTCTACCGCCGCTACCTCGACTACGGCGTGTTCGAGGGGCTGCGCCAGCTGCACCGCAAGGTGCGCGACGAAGCGCAGCGCCGGGCCGCCGGCCGGCCGGAGCGCGCGAACGACGTGAAGCTGTCGCGCGGCGGCATCCGCGAGATCGAGTTCATCGTGCAGCTGCTGCTGGTGGTGCGCGGCGGGCAGTTCCCCGAGATCCGCACCCGCTCGACGCTGAAGGCCCTGGCCAAGCTGACCGCCGGCGGCTTGATGAAGCCGGCCAGCGCCGACCGGCTGGCCGAGGCCTACACCTTCCTGCGCCGCATCGAGCACCGCATCCAGTTTCTCGACGACCAGCAGACGCATTTGCTGCCGACCGCCGACGAGGACCTGAACTGGATCGCGCGCAGCATGGGCCTGCACTGCGGCAAGGTCTCGTGCGAGCTGCTCGAACTGCTGGGCGCGGCGCGCGAGATGGTCGCGCTCGAATTCGACGCGCTGCTGCACGAAGGCCAGGCGCCCGCCGCCTGCCCGCCCGGCAAGAAGGCCGGCAGCTGCAAGACCTGCGGCCCGCCGCCGCAGCCGGTCGACAGTGAGGACTTCATCGAGAAGCTGCCGCCGGAGATCGCCAGCCGCGTGCGCAGCTGGTGCGGCCAGCCGAAGATCCGCGCGCTGCGCGACGACAGCAAGGTGCGGCTGGCGCGGCTGATCACGCGCACGGTCGAGGCCGTCGGCGACCGGCGCTGCACGATGGACGCCGCGGCGCGCTTCGTCGACTGGGTCGAGCCGCTGCTGCGCCGCGAGAGCTACCTCGCGCTGCTGGTCGAGCGGCCCGAGGTGCACAACCGGCTGCTGCGCCTGCTCGGCCTGGCGCGCTGGCCGATGCGCTACCTGATGCAGCACCCGGGCGTGATCGACGAGCTGGCCGACGAGCGCCTGCTGCACGGCCGCTTCGACGCCACCGAATTCATCGCCGACCTGGAGGCGCGCCACGAGGCCTGGGAGCGCTCCGGCCAGGCCGATGAAGAGTCGCTGCTCGACACGCTGCGCCGCGCCCACCATGCCGAGGTGTTCCGCACGCTGGTGCGCGACGTCGAGGGCCACATCACGGTGGAGCAGGTGGCCGACGACCTGTCGGCGCTGGCCGATGCCACGCTGCAGTGCGCGCTGAACTGGGCCTGGGGCCACCTGAAGCTGCGCCATCGGCCGGCGCCGCGCTTCGCGGTGGTGGCCTACGGCAAGCTGGGCGGCAAGGAGCTCGGCTACGGCAGCGACCTCGACGTGGTGTTCCTGTACGACGACGGCGACGAGCCGGACACCGACCGCGCCGCCGAGGTCTATGCCGCCTTCGTGCGCAAGCTGATCACCTGGCTCACGCTGCGCACCGCGGCCGGCGAGCTGTTCGACATCGACACCGCGCTGCGGCCGAACGGCAGCTCGGGCCTGCTCGTCACCTCGCTGGCCTCGTTCGAGAACTACCAGCGTGGGCGCGGCAGCAACACCGCGTGGACCTGGGAACACCAGGCCGTGACGCGGGCGCGCTTCTGCGCCGGCGATGCGGAACTGGCGCCGCGCTTCGAGGCGGTGCGCCGCGCGGTGCTGTGCGCGCCGCGCGACCCCGCCGCGCTGCGCACCGAGGTGCAGGCGATGCGCGAGAAGGTGCGCAGCGCCCATCCGGTGCGCGGCGCGTTGTTCGACGTCAAGCACAGTGCAGGCGGCATGATGGACGCCGAGTTCGCGGTGCAGACGCTGGTGCTGGCGCATGGCGCGCAGCATCCGGAGCTGCTCGACAACGTCGGCAACATCGCACTGCTGCAGCGTGCCGAGGTCTGCGGGCTGCTGCCAGCCGGCGTCGGCAGCGCGGCGGCCGATGCCTACCGCGAGTTGCGCCGCGCGCAACACCGGGCGCGGCTCGACGAGCAGCCGACCCAGTTCGATCCGGCGCCGCTGGCCGCGTACCGCGATGCGGTGCTCGCGCTGTGCGCCGTGGTGTTCCCCGCGTCGGCCGGCGCTTGATCACCAAGGGTCCCCGCGCATTGCGACAGCCCGGGCGGGCCTGGGGACTGCTGTCCGCATCGATCTTCCTCGCGACGCTCGCGGCCCAGGCGGTGCCGAAGGCGGTGCTCGACTGGCAGCCCGGGCTCGCGGCCACCGAGCCGTGGCGCTGGTGGACGGCGCTGTTCGTGCATTTCAGCCTGCTGCACCTCGGTGCCAACCTGCTCGGGCTGGTGCTGGTCGCGACGCTCGGCCTGTCGGCGCGCGTGCCGTGGCCGATGAGCGCGGCGTGGTTCGCGGCCTGGCCGCTGACGCACCTTGCGCTGCTGCTGCAGCCGGAGTTGCGCCACTACGGCGGGCTGTCGGGCGTGCTGCATGCGGCGGTGGCGATCGTCGCGGTGCACCTGCTGACGGCGCCGCAGGTGCCGCGCCATCACCGGTGGATCGGCGGCGCGGTCCTCGCGGGCCTGTGCGCGAAGGTGGTCAGCGAGTCGCCGTGGCTCGGGCCGGTGCAGCACACGCCCGGCTGGGACATCGGCGTCGCCCCGATTGCGCATGCGTGCGGGCTGGTCGTCGGCGTCGCCTGTGCGCTGATCGCCGCGGGCCTGCAGCGCCGTCCCGCCGGAACCGGACCCCATGACTGAACGAAAGAGCGCGCTCGATACGCTGGCCGTGACCTCGCTGATCGGCCTGTGCTTCCTGTGGGGGCTGAACCAGGTCGCCGCGAAGGCGGCGCTGCCCGAGGTGCCGCCGCTGCAGCAGGCGGCGCTGCGCTCGGCGGGCGGCGCGCTGCTGGTGTTCCTGTGGTCGCGCTGGCGCGGCATCCGGCTGTTCGAGCGCGACGGCACGCTGGCCGGCGGACTGCTTGCCGGCGCACTGTTCGCCGCCGAGTTCGTCTGCATCTTCCTCGGGCTGCAGTTCACCAGCGCGTCGCGCATGGTGGTGTTCATCTACCTGTCGCCATTCGTCGTCGCGCTCGGCATGCCGTTCATCGCGCACTCGGAGCGGTTGTCGGGCGTGCAGGTGGGCGGGCTGGTCGCCGCGTTCGCGGGCGTCGCGTGGGCCTTTGCCGAGGGCTTCTCGCGGCCGGCCGTCGGCGCGCACCAGTGGATCGGCGACGCGCTCGGGGTGACGGCCGGCGTGCTGTGGGGCGCGACCACGCTGTCGATCCGCGGCACGAAGCTGTCGGGCGCCTCGGCCGAGAAGACGCTGCTGTACCAGCTCGGCGTGTCGGGTGTGCTGCTGACGCTGGGCGCGCTTGCCAGCGGGCAGCCGCTGCCGCACGCGCTGTCGCCGCTCGCCTGGGGCTCGCTCGCATTCCAGGTGGTGGTGGTCACGTCGGCCAGCTACCTGATGTGGTTCTGGCTGGTGCGTCACTACCCGGCGACGCGGCTGGCCGCGTTCACGCTGCTGACGCCGGTGTTCGGGCTGCTGCTCGGGCTGTGGCTGCTGGGGGAGCCGATCACCGCGCGGCTGGTGGTGGCGCTGGCCGGTGTCGCGATCGGGATTGCGGTGGTGAACCGGCCGGCGAAGGCCTGATCAGGAATTCAGGCGCGGATGCGCTTCACCAGGGCCGTCGTCGAGTAACCGTCGACGAACGGGATCGCCAGCGCCTGGCCGCCCCAGCTGCGCACGAGCCGCGTTTCCTCCAGCGTCTCCATGTCGTAGTCGCCACCCTTCACGTACAGGTCGGCCCGCACCTCGCCGAGCAGCGCGACCGGCGTCTTCTCGTCGAAGAGGGTCACCAGGCTCACGCTCTCCAGCGCGGCGAGCACGCAGGCGCGGTCGGTCTCGGCGTTCAGCGGCCGGTCGGGCCCCTTGCCGAGCAGGCGCGCCGACGCGTCGCTGTTCAGCCCGATCACCAGGCTGCCGCCCAGTTCGCGCGCCTGCGCGAGGTAGCTGACGTGACCGCGGTGCAGGATGTCGAACACGCCGTTCGTGAACACCAGCGGGCGCGGCAACGCGGCCAGCCGCGCGGGCAGCTGCTCGCGCGGGCAGAGCTTGTCGAGGAACGACGCCACCGGGCCGTCGTGCATCAGGCCGGCTGCGCGCCCGGGCCGGCGCCCTTGGCTGCGGCCGCGATCGCCGCCGCCATCTCCTTGCGGAAGCGGTTCAGCTCCTGCACGCTCGCGAAGCTGCGTTCCATCAGCAGGCTCATGTTGTGCAGGATGCGCTCGACGACCTTGGTCTCCCAGACCGCGTCGAACTGGATCTGGCGATCCAGCCACTGCTCCAGCCACTCGGGGTTGGGCAGGCGGCTCTGGATGGTGTCGCGCGGGAACAGCTTGACGTTCACGTGCAGGTTGGTCGGGTGCAGCGCCTGCGCGGTGCGGCGGGCGCTGGCCATCAGCACGCCGACCTTCGCGAACGCGGCACGCGCTTCATCGCCGAACTTCTGCATCGCGCGCTTCATGTAGCGCAGGTAGGCACCGCCATGGCGGGCTTCATCGCGTGCGAGCGTCTCGTAGATGGCCTTGATCACCGGCTCGCTGTGCCATTCGGCGGCGCGGCGGTACCAGTGGTTCAGGCGGATCTCGCCGCAGAAGTGCAGCATCAGCGTCTCGAGCGCCGGCGCCGGGTCGAACTCGAAGCGGATCGCGTGCAGCTCCTCTTCGCTCGGCACCAGGTCGGGCCGGAAGCGGCGCAGGTACTCCATCAGCACCAGCGAGTGCTTCTGCTCCTCGAAGAACCAGACGCTCATGAAGGCGGAGAAATCGCTGTCATCGCGGTTGTCGCGCAGGAACATCTCGGTGGCCGGCAGCGCCGCCCACTCGGTGATCGCGTTCATCTTGATGGTCTGGGCTTGCTCTTCGCTGAGCTGGCTGCCATCGAACTGATCCCAGGGAATGTCGGTGTCCATGTTCCATCGGACAGCCTCGAGTTGCTTGAACAGTTCGGGGTAAAGCATGGTAGGGCCTGTGGAAGTCCGGCGGCATTCTAGACGGGCCATCGTGACAGTCCGTCACATGACAGACGACATGAAGGTTATCGCGCGGCTTGTTCGCGCCAGCGCCGCAGCGCGCCCTGCAGGTCGCCGAGCGTCGCCAGCGCCGTGATGCCGGCTGGCGTGCGCCGGTGCAGCACCGGTGCCGCACCGCCCACCCACACCTCCACCGGCGGCGCGAGCTTCGCCCGCAGCTCGACCAGGCTGTCGGTGACCTGCTGCGGGTGGGTGGCGCCGCTGAAGGCCAGCACGACGATGTCGGACCGGAAGGCCCGGGCTGCCAGCACCGTATCCCACAGCGGCGTCTGCAGCCCGAGCGATGTGCAGTGCGCGCCGTCCACGCCCAGCAGCACCTCGGCCAGCAGCAGCCCCAGCCCGTGCGGCTCGCCCGGGAAGGTGGTCAGCAGTACCTTCGGCCGTGCCTCGGCCGGCGGCTGCGGCAGCAGGTACAGCGCCTGGCGCATCACGCCGTGCAGCACCTCGGTGCAGGCGTGCTCCTGGAAGATCTCCAGCTGCCCGCGCATCCAGGCGTCGCCGACCAGCGTATTGAGGGGGACCACCACTTCCACGACGAAGCGGGCGAGGCCCAGGCTCAGCTGGGCCTGCGTCAGCAGGCGTCGCAAGGCAGCCAGGTCATGGGCACGAACGAGTTCGAGGTACTGGATCAAGGCCGGCGCGACCGGTTCGACGGGGCGGGCTGCGGCGGCGCGGCGCACCGGTTCGGGGCTGCTCTCGCTGAGCCGGCGCAACTCGTCGATCGGCATGCCGACGACCCGGCCGGGCCGGTGCCCGCCATCCATCAGCCGGCGCACGATGCGCAGTTTCTCGACCTGGTCGAGCGGATACGAGCGCTCGCCGAGCGCATCGCGCTGCGGCAGCGGAAAACCGTAGCGGCGCTCCCAGACCCGCAAGGTGTCCTTGCTGAGCCCGGTGTCGCGCTCGACGGCGGAGATCGACAGGGTCGGGGCTTTCATCGTGGCGCGCCCGGGTTGACAAGCGGCCCGCGCAGTTCAACATCGTCCAGGGCAAACCCGGACAATGACGACAAAATTGAGCGATTCGTTGACATCGACACCCATCCTGACTTGAACGAGCCCACCCGCATGATCCGCTTCCGCCACTTCCGCCACTTCCGCCACTTCCGACTTCCCCTCGCACTCGCCTGGACCGTGCTCGCCGGCGCGCTGCTGGCACCCGTTGCCGCCTCGGCGGCCCCGGCCTGCCCGGCCTTGCTGGACCGGCAGGCGCTGCGCCTGCAGGACGAGAAGCCGCAGAACCTGTGCCAGTACGCCGGCCAGGTCGTCGTGATCGTCAACACCGCGAGCTTCTGCGGCTTCACGCCCCAGTACAAGGGCCTGGAGGCGCTGTACCAGCGCTACCGCGACCGCGGCCTGGTCGTGCTGGGATTCCCGTCCAATGATTTCGGCGCGCAGGAGCCGGGCTCAAGCAAGGACATCGCCGACTTCTGCGAAAACACCTTCGGCGTGAAATTTCCGATGTTCACGAAGACCCGCGTGGCCGAGTCTGGCGGCGCGCAGGTCGATCCGCTGTACGTGGAACTGCGCAGGCGGACCGGCGCCGCGCCGAAGTGGAACTTCCACAAGTACGTGGTCTCGCGCGACGGCAGCGCGGTGCAGAGCTTCGCCAGCACGGTCGAGCCCGATGACGCGGCCTTCGTGCGCGAGATCGAGCGCCAACTCGGCGCGAAGTGATGGGCCGGGCACGCCGCTTCGATGTCACCGGCCGCGCCGACGCCCGGCGCCGGGTCACATCGGGACATGTTTTTTTTCGGTGAATGACGGAACTCACGGGAACACTGGGCGTCTCATCCCTCCAGAGACGCGCCGGGGCGCATGCCTGCGGCACGTCTCTGGATCCGGTTCTTGCGTTGCACAGCCGGCCTGCTCCGCAGGCTGAAATCCCGAGGCGGTTCTCCTCCTCCCTCCTCCCTCCCTCCTTCGCCGCGGGGCGCTGTGCAGCGGTTTTTATTCCCGGCCCGGGCCCGTGTGCCCCGGCCGCCTCGACCTTCCTGGTCGACGGGGCCTGAGCGGCTTGATCAGGTAGCGCCCGTGGATCCGGCTCCGCCGGGCCACCCGGCGCGCGCCCTCGAGGGGGCGCGCGGCGCCTCGGGGGCGGGGGTCATCAAAGCCAGCCCTTGCGCCTGAAGTACCAGAACGGGGCGATCACGCTGAGCACCATCAGCACCAGCGCGTACGGGTAGCCGAGCGACCAGTCGAGCTCCGGCATCGCCTTGAAGTTCATCCCGTAGATGCTCGCGATCAGTGTCGGCGGCAGCAGCGCGACGCTCGCCACCGAGAACAGCTTGATGATCTTGTTCTGGTTGATGTTGATGAAGCCGACCGTCGCGTCCATCAGGAAGTTGATCTTGTCGAACAGGAACGCGGTGTGGCTGTCCAGCGAATCGATGTCGCGCAGGATCTGGCGCGATTCCTCGAACTGCTCGGCGTTCAGCATGCGGCTGCGCATCATGAAGCTCACCGCGCGCCGCGTGTCCATCACGTTGCGGCGGATGCGGCCGTTCAGGTCTTCCTCGCGCGCGATCGCGGCCAGCACCAGCGCGGCGTCGCTGTCGGTGATCTCCTTCTTCAGCACGCGCGCGCCGACCGCCTCCAGGCTGTCGTAGATGCCTTCGAGCGCATCGGCGCTGTACTCGGCATCGGCGTCGTAGAGCTTCAGCAGCACGTCCTTCGCGTCCTCGATCAGGGCCGGGATGCGGCGCGCCCGCAGGCGCAGCAGCCGGAACACCGGCAGGTCTTCGCCGTGGATCGAGAACAGCACCTTGTTGTGCAGGATGAAGGCGACCCGCACGTTGCGCGGGGTCTGGTCGTCATCGATCAGGAAGTCGGAGCGGATGTGCAGCTCGCCGTTGTCTTCTTCGTAGAAGCGGGCCGATTCCTCCAGGTCGTCGTCGACCACGTCCTCGGGGATGGTGACGCCGAAGTGCTCGGCGATCCAGCTCTTTTCCTCGGGGGTGGGCGCTTCGAGGTCGACCCACACCGGCGTCACGTGGGCCAGCGTGTCGGCGCTCGCGATCTCTTCCTGAAACAGCCGGCCGTTGACCAGCGTGAACACATTCAGCATGCAAGGGCTCCGGCAGACGTTCAGGTCAACGGCGGATTATCACATCGCTGAAAACGTCGACCTTCTCACGCCTGCCGCGCCGCGTCCAGCACGGGGCGCCGATACCAGGGTTTTGCGGGTGTCTTTAGCTTGTCACACCCCGCGTGCAGGTGCACACTGGTTTCAACGACCTCCCGGTCCACCCTCTCCTCACGCATCGCCTCATGCCGTTCACGGCGACCCCCTCCCAGCTTCCCCCCCACCTCTGCGAAAGGAGATCTCATGAATTTGACGATCAGCGGACACCACCTCGAGGTGACGCCAGCACTCCGTGAGTATGTGCTCACAAAGCTGGATCGGATCACGCGTCATTTTGACCAGGTGGTGGATATCAACGTACTGCTATCCGTCGAGAAGCTGAAGGAGAAGGAACGCAGGCAAAAGGCTGAAGTCACGCTGCATGTGAAGGGAAAGGACATCTTCGTCGAGAACTGCCACGAGGACCTCTACGCCGCCATCGACCAGCTGATGGACAAGCTGGACCGGCAGGTCTGCCGCCACAAGGACAAGCTGCAGGACCACCACCATGTGGCTGCCAAGCGGATCGATGCGACCTTGTGAATCCGCCACCCGCGGTGAAATCCGCGGATGCGACCGTCGAGCGGCCTGCGGGCCGCTTTTTCTTTCGGCCGGCGCAGGTGCCGGTTGGGTTTCTGCAAGGTTTCGCCCGCACTTGGTGCGCCGACCCCCTCGAACCGGGTCGGTACGTTGCTGCAATGCAGCGTCGCGTGCAGAATTTGGCCTTCGGCGGGGCAGTCCGACGTTGCGCCGTCAACCCGGTTTCTATAATTTCCCGTTAAGACTGACACGGCATACCGCCGTGGCACATCGCCGAATGAATGCCTCCATCCGAGGCCAGAAGTGACCCGCCGATGAATCGACTCGCCGCCATTCTCCCCGTGACCAACGTCCTGATCGACGTGGAGGCCACCAGCAAGAAGCGTGCGTTCGAGCATGCGGGCCTGCTGTTCGAAAACCAGCACGCCATTGCGCGTGCCACGGTCACCGACAACCTGTTCGCCCGCGAGCGCCTCGGTTCCACCGGGCTGGGCCATGGGGTTGCAATTCCGCACGGCCGCATCAAGGGCCTGAAGAATCCGCTGGCCGCCGTGGTGCGCGTGCAGCAGCCGATTCCGTTCGATGCACCCGATGACGAGCCGGTCAGCCTGCTGATCTTCCTGCTGGTGCCCGAGGCTGCCACGCAGCGCCATCTCGAGATCCTCTCCGAGATCGCCGAGATGCTCAGCGAGCGCGAGCTGCGTGAGCGCCTGAAGAGCGAGGCTCCGGCCGCACGCGTGCATGAGCTGATCTCCAATTGGGAACCGCTGAAGTCGGTGGCATGACCCCGTCGGCGGGGTTCGGCGGGGCTGGCGCGTGAAACCGTCGGTCATCAGTGCGGAGGCGCTGTTCGAGGAGCACCGCCCGGCGCTGCGCTGGGAATGGATTGCCGGACATGCCCATCCGGAGCGCCGCTTCGACGAGGCGGCGGTGCGCAACGCGCAATCGGCGGCCGACCTGGTCGGCTACCTGAACTACATCCACCCGTACCGCGTGCAGATCGTCGGGCGGCGCGAGGTCGCCTACCTGCAGGATGCGTCGCTCGAGGACCAGGAGCGTCGCATCCAGCGCATCGTGACGCTGGAGCCGCCGGTGGTGATCGTCGCCGACAAGCAGGTGCCGCCGAACCGGCTGGTCGCGTTGTGCGACCGTGCCGATATCCCGTTGTTCGTCACCGACGAATCGGCCGGCCATGTGATCGACGTGGTGCGCGGCTACCTGAGCCAGCTGTTTGCCGAGCGCACGACGCGGCACGGCGTGTTCATGGACATTCTCGGCGTCGGCGTGCTGCTGACCGGCGAATCGGGCCTGGGCAAGAGCGAGCTGGGGCTGGAGCTGATCTCGCGCGGGCACGGGCTGGTGGCCGATGATGCGGTCGACCTGTTCCGCATTTCGCAGACGGCGCTCGAGGGGCGTTGCCCGGAGCTGCTGATGAACCTGCTGGAGGTGCGCGGCATCGGCCTGTTGGACATCAAGGCGATCTTCGGCGAGACCGCGGTGCGCCGGAAGATGCGGCTGAAGCTGATCGTGCACCTGGTGCGCAAGGAGACGCTGGACCGTGATTTCGAGCGCCTGCCTTACGAGCCGCTGAACGAGGACATCCTCAACGTGCCGGTGCGCAAGGTGGTGATCGCGGTGGATGCGGGGCGCAACCTGGCCGTGCTGGTCGAGGCGGCGGTGCGCAACACGATTCTCCAGCTGCGCGGCATCGACACGTATCGCGAATTCATCGAGCGGCATCAGCGGGCGATGCAGAACCCAGACATGGAGTGAGGTTGCCCTGCCCGGGCGGGGGGCCGGACGCTGCGCTGTACGAGCAGGTTTCGCCCTGCCGGGCGAGTCACTTTCATTTGTCTTGCCAAATGAAAGTAACCAAAGCAAAGGCGCTTTGAAAACCATACGGTTCGTTCAGTCTCGCTKCGGACAACACTGACRCTTCGGCTGCACATCCCCGTTCATTGGGATTGTTGTTCTCCCGYKCCCCTCGWCTCGCTCGCTTCGCRTCGCATCGTCATGCACCAGCGACGGCGCGGCGTCATCCAGGCGATGCGCAGCGAGTCGGGTGGAGAAGAACGGCCAACAATCCCAATGAAAGCGGGGCACAAGCCGAAGCGTCAGTGTTGTCCGCAGCGAGACTGAACGAACCGTATGGTGTTGTATTGAGGCCCTTTGCTTTGGTTACTTTCATTTGGGCCTCAAATGAAAGTGACTCGCCCGCCGGGGCGAGTCCCGGCCCCCGCCCGGGCAGGGCTCTACTTTTTGTACTCGCAGTTCTTCTTGGTGCACACCGCATACAACGCCAGCGCATGGTCCTGCAGCTCGAAGCCCCGCGCGTGCGCGATGTTCTTCTGCCGCTTCTCGATCTCGGCGTCGTAGAACTCCTCGACCTTGCCGCAGTCCAGGCACACCAAGTGGTCGTGGTGCTTGCCCTCGTTGAGCTCGAACACCGCCTTGCCCGACTCGAAATGGTTGCGCGACAGGATGCCGGCCTGCTCGAACTGCATCAGCACGCGGTACACCGTCGCCAGCCCGATGTCGGCCCCTTCGACCAGCAGGGCCTTGTAGACATCCTCCGCGGTCATGTGCCGCTGCGTGGTGTTCTGGAACACGTCGAGGATCTTGATGCGCGGCAGCGTGGCCTTCAGGCCGCTGCTCTTGAGTTCGTCGGCGTTGGACATGGCAAATCTCGGTGGCGCTGCAAGGGCAGGGCGGCCGGAGCCACCCGCTAGAATCGCCGAATCATATCGAGGTTGATGCCCGCTTCCCGGCGCGCACGCACATCACCATGCGTTCTTTCCCGTTCCTGGCGCTGGCCGCCGCTGGCGCCGCGCTGTCTGCAGGCTCGCTCACCGGCTGCAGCTCGCTGCAATCCTCCGACAACTTCCTGGGCGTCATCACCCCCTACCGCGTCGAGGTCGTGCAGGGCAACGTGCTGACCAAGGAGCAGGTGGCGCTGGTGAAGCCGGGCCTGACCCGCGCCCAGGTGCGCGACGTGCTCGGCTCGCCGCTGCTGACCGACACCTTCCACGCGAACCGCTGGGACTACGTCTTCACGATCAAGCGCCAGGGCGCCGAGCCGCAGCAGCGCAGCGTCGTCGTGCTGTTCGACGGCGACAAGATGGCCAGCATCAACGCGCCCGAACTGCCGAGCGAACGCGACTTCGTGCAATCGATCGACACCTTCAAGACCTCGCGCAACGCACCGCCGCTGGCGTTGACCGAAGAGCAGCTGAAGGCGCTGCCGGTCCCGCCGAAGCCGCCCGAGCCCGCCGCATCGGCGCCCGAGGGCCCGATCCGCAGCTACCCGCCGCTCGAGCGCTCATGAGCGCCAGTCCGTTGCGCATCGCCATCGCCGGCGCGAGCGGCCGCATGGGCCGCATGCTGGTCGAGGCTGTCACGGCGACCGACGACGTCGTGCTCGCCGGCGCGCTCGATCGCTCCGGCAGCCCGGCGCTCGGCCACGACGCCACCGCCTGGCTCGGCCGCACGAGCGGCGTCACGATCACCGACGACCTGCGCGCCGGCCTCGCGAACGCCCAGGTGCTGATCGACTTCACGCGCCCCGAAGGCACGCTCGCCCACCTGGTGGTGTGCCGCGAGCTGGGCGTCAAGGCGGTGATCGGCACCACCGGCTTCAGCGATGAACAGAAGGCCGCGATCGCCGACCATGCGAAGCACCTCGCGATCATGATGTCGCCGAACATGAGCGTCGGCGTCAACGTCGCGTTCAAGCTGCTCGAACTCGCCGCCCGCGCGCTGAACGAAGGCTACGACATCGAGGTCATCGAGGCCCACCACCGCCACAAGGTCGACGCACCGAGCGGCACCGCGCTGGCGATGGGCGAGGTGGTGGCCAAGGCGCTGGGCCGCGACCTGAAGGACTGCGCGGTCTACGGCCGCGAAGGCGTCACCGGCGAGCGCGATCCATCGACGATCGGCTTCGCGACGGTGCGCGGCGGCGACATCGTSGGCGACCACACCGTGCTGTTCGCCGGCACCGGCGAGCGCATCGAGATCACGCACAAGAGCTCGAGCCGCGTCACCTACGCGCAAGGCAGCTTGCGTGCGGCCCGCTTCCTCGCGTCGCGATCGAGCGGGCTGTTCTCGATGAACGACGTGCTGGGCCTCTGAGCAGCGCATGACGAGCATCGAACACTTCTGGCAGCAGGGCGACCTGATCACGCGCAGCGTCGCCGCGCTGTTGCTGCTGATGTCGGTCAGTGCCTGGGTGCTGATCTTCTGGAAGGGCTGGCTGCTGCGCCGTGCGCGGCTCGACATCGCCCGCGCCGTGCCGGCCTTCTGGGCCGCGCCCACGCTCGACGGCGGCCGCGAGCAGCTCACCGCGTTCGACCGCGAAGCCGTGCTGCGCCCGCTGCTCGACGCTGCGATGGCCGTGCCGCCGGCCGGCACGCTCGAAGGCCTCGGCCGGCTCGAATCGCAGCTCACGCGCCGCCTGCGCGACGCACTGCACGCGGTGCTCGCGCAGCTGCAGTTCGGCCAGGTGCTGCTCGCGTCGATCGGCAGTACCGCGCCGTTCATCGGGCTGTTCGGCACGGTCTGGGGCATCTACCACGCGCTGTTGAGCATCTCGGCGGGGGGCTCGATCACGATCGAGAAGGTGTCGGGCCCGGTCGGCGAGGCGCTGGTGATGACGGCCGCGGGCCTGGCGGTCGCGATCCCCGCGGTGCTGGCCTACAACGTGTTCGGCAAGCGCGTCGGCGCCTGCGAGGCCGAGCTCGAGGGCTTCGCGCACGACCTGCGCGAGATGATGATCGACCACAGCCGCGACGCCGCCGTGGCCGTCGCTGCCGCGCAGGCCTGAGCGGAGGACCGGCCATGGCCTTCGGTCGCCTCGAACGCACCGCCGGGCCGACGCCGATGAGCGACATCAACATGACGCCGCTGATCGACGTGATGCTGGTGCTGCTGGTGATCTTCATGATCACCGCGCCGCTGATGAGCAGCAGCCTCAAGCTCGACCTGCCGCGCGCCGAGGCCGCGACGCCGAGCGAGACGCCGGATTTCATCGCGGTGGCGATCGATGCGCAGGGCCAGTTGTTCGTCGGCGACAAGCCGGTCGAGGCCGCTGCCTTCGCCGATCAGGTCGCGCAGGCGGCGCAGAAGAACCCTGCGACCGAGGTGCAGCTGCGCGCCGACCGCACGGTGCCGTATGGCCGTGTCGCCGAGCTGATCGGCGTCGTGCAGAAGGCCGGGCTGAACCGCATCGGCTTCGTCGCCGAGGCAGCGGCCGCGCCGGCTCAGGCTGCCAGCCACTGACGGAATGCCGCGGCTGCGGCGCGTGGATCCTCGGCCTGCGTCAACGCACTCACCACCGCGATCGAATCGACGCCGGTCGCCGCCACCTGCGGCGCGCGTTCCAGGCTGATGCCGCCGATCGCGACCACCGGCCAGGCCGGCTTCAGCCACGACACCCATTGCGCCAGCCGCTCCGGCCCGACCGGCTCATAGGCCATCGCCTTCAGCGTCGTCGGGTAGACCGGCCCGATCGCGATGTACGACGGCCGCAGCGCCTGCGCGCGGCACATCTCCAGCGGCGTGTGCGAGCTGACGCCCACGCGCAGACCTGCAGCCTGGATCGCGCCGAGATCGGCCGTGCCGATGTCCTCCTGGCCGAGGTGCAGGCCGTAGGCGCCGAGGTCGAGCGCCTCGCGCCAGTGGTCGTTGATGAAGAGCTGCGCGCCCGGCACCTCGCGCGCCGCTCTCACCGCCGCGCGCAGCTGCGCCGTCAGCTCGGCCTGCGGCAGGCTGCCTGCCTTCAGGCGCAACTGCAGCGTGCGCACGCCCATCGCGAGCGCGCGCTCGATCCAGTCGGCATCGGGCAGCACCGCGTAGAAGCCGAGCGGCCCGCTCAACGGCGCGAAGGCGGCTGCCGGCATGGCCCCGTCATCAGCCCAGCGGAAGTCGGGCAGGTGCGTGCTGTCGGCCAGTGCCGCCGCGTTCGTGTTCGGTCTGCCCGGGCCGACCTCGAGCGCCTGCGCGAGGCCGGCCGTCACGCGCAGCTTCGCGACACAGGCGGCATCGAACACGCCCCAGCCCTGCGCGAGCGCGCCGGCCAGCGCGGCCGAGAACACGCAGCCGCTGCCGTGCGCCGAGCCGGCCAGGCGCGGTGACGACAGCGATGCGCGTCGCGCGCCGGCCATCACCTCGTCGATGCTGCGGTCGCCCTCCGCATGCCCGCCTTTCAGCACCACGGCCGCCGGACCGTCGAGCACGCCGAGCCGCTGCGCTTCCGGCAGGTTCGGCGTGATCACGTCGGCCTCGCGCGCGAGCGCACGCACCGCGTCGAGCCACGCGCGTTCGTCCGCATCGTGGCTGCTGTGTCCGTTCGACGCGCCGAGCACCGGATCGAGCACGACCGGGCAGCGGCGCGCTGCCACGAACTCATGCACCTCGCGCAGCACCTCCAGCGAACCCAGCATGCCGAGCTTGATGGCCGCCGGCTCGCCATCGCGCAGCAGCGCCTGCAACGCGTCGCGCACCCACTTGGCCGGGACCGGTTGCAGCGCGCCCAGGCCGCGGCTGTCCTGCACCGTCAAGGCCGTCACGACACTGCTGCCGGCGAGGCCCATCGCCTGCCAGGTCGCGAGGTCGGCGGTGATGCCGGCGCCATGCACCGGGTCGTGCCCGGCGATCGTCAACAAGGGTCGCATCGTCGTGTCCTTCAAGCCTGGTGCCAGAACGGCATGCCGAGCGTCGGTGTCGAGGCCTGCGCCGTCTGCCGTTCGCCCATCGGCGTGGCCTCGAACGCCAGCCGCCCCGCGTCGACCGCCTGCGCGAACGCGCGCGCCATGCGCACCGGGTCGCCGGCCTGCGCGACCGCGGTGTTCAGCAGCACCGCATCGAAGCCCATCTCCATCACCTGCGCCGCGTGCGACGGCCGGCCGAGCCCGGCATCGACGATCAGCACCGCATCGGGCAGCCGCGCGCGCAGCGTCTGCAGCGCATACGGGTTCTGCGGCCCCCGCCCGGTGCCGATCGGCGCGGCCCACGGCATCACCGCGGCGCAGCCGGCCTCGTGCAGGCGCTGCGCGAGCACCAGGTCGTCGGTGGTGTAGGCGAGCACCTGGAAGCCCTCGCGCACCAGCACGCGCGCGGCCTCGAGCGTGCCGAACGGGTCGGGTTGCAGCGTGTAGTCGTCGCCGATCACCTCGAGCTTGATCCACGGCGTGTCGAACAGCTCGCGCGCCATCTGCGCGAGCGTGATCGCCTCCTGCGCGTCGTGGCAGCCGGCGGTGTTCGGCAGCACGTGGCAGCCGAGCGCGCGCACGCGTTGCCAGAACGCGTTGCCGCCGCCGTGCTCCGGCTGCAAGCGGCGCAGGCCGACGGTCAGCACCTGCGTGCCGCTCGCCTGCACCGCATCGGCCAGCACCTGCGGCGACGGGTAGTGCGCGGTGCCGAGCAGCAGGCGGCTCGCCAGCGGGGTACCAGCGAGGGTCCATGAAGTCATGTCAGCCTCCGGTCACGGGTGCGATCACGTCGATGCGGTCGCCGGGCTGCAGCCTCTGCAGCGGCCACTGCGCACGCGGCACGAACTGCCGGTTGATCGCGCACGCCATCGCGGCCTGCGCGTCGTAGCCCTGCTGCTGCAGCAGTTCCGCGAGGGTGACGGCCGGCGTCTGCAGCGCGCGGCCGTTCATCGACACCTCGGTCGTCAGGTCACTCATGGCATCGTCTCCTGAAGCAGTTGGTCCACCAGCGCGGGTGCGCACAGGTAGCCGTGGCGGTACAGCCCATTGAGCTGCCAGACGCCGTCGTGCCGGCGCAGTTGCGGCCGGTGGTCGTCGAGCGCCGGGCGCAGCGCCGCATCGATGCGCAGCACCCGCGCCTCGGCGAACGCCGGGTGCAGGCTGTACAGCGCGCTGCCCAGCTCCAGCACCGAGCGCAGGCTGGGCGGGCCGGCGTCTTCCGATTCGAGCTCGGTCGCGCCGACGACGAAGCGCTGCTTCGGCCGCGGTGCCACGTAGAGCTGGTAGCGCGGGTRCATCAGCCGCACCGGCCGCTGCAGCGCGATGCCCTCGCACTCGACGCTGAGGATCTCGCCGCGCACGCCGCGCAGCCCCGGCCAGTCGGCGCGCGCGCCGAGGCCGCGTGCGTCGATCACCAGCGGCGCGCGGAACTCGCCCTGCGCGGTGCGCAGCCCGCCGGCGTGCAGCTGCTGCACCGGCTCGTCCTCGTGCCAGTGCACGCGGAAGCGGTCCAGCGCACGCGCCAGCGCGAGCAGCAGTTCGTCGTTGGCGAGCTGCCCTTCGCCGGCCAGCAACAGGCCGCGGTTGAAGCGGCCGGCGAGCGCAGGCTCATGCTCGGCGACGCCGGCCGCATCGAGCGCCTGGATCGCGTGCTGCTCCGCCGGCGCCAGCTTGTGCCGCAGCACCCGCTCGAAGTGATCGAGGCTGCCGCCATCGGCCGCATGCGCGAGCACCAGCGTGCCGGCGCGGCGGAAGTACACCGGCCGTCCGCTGTCGGCCTGCAGCGCGAGCAGCCAGTCGGGCCACAGCGCCATCGCCTGCTGCGCGAGCGCATGCACCTGCGCATCGGCCACGGCCAGCTCGGCCAGCGGCGACAGCATCGCCGCGGCCACCGCGCTGGCCGAGCGCGCATCGTCGCGCCGCGCCGCGTCGAACAGCCGCACCTGCCGCCCGGCGCGCGCAAAACGCCACGCGCACAGCCGGCCG
This sequence comes from Rhizobacter sp. P2_H3, assembly GCF_056403355.1. NCBI lineage: Bacteria > Pseudomonadati > Pseudomonadota > Betaproteobacteria > Burkholderiales > Sphaerotilaceae > Rhizobacter > Rhizobacter sp. P2_H3. The sequence goes on from NZ_JBFUFQ010000004.1 coordinate 44,758, forward strand.
GCCAGCCCCGCGCCGGCGATCAGCACATCGCTGTCGCTGCCGTTGTCCACGCGCATGTCAGAGATAAAGTTCGCCGCCGTGCGCGCGGAACTCCTCGGCCTTGCCGTCCAGCGCCTGGCGGATCTCGATCACCGGCTTCGCCGCCGCGTCGCGCTGCGCGAAGGCCCGCACCTCCTGGCTGATCTTCATCGAGCAGAACTTCGGGCCGCACATCGAGCAGAAGTGCGCGACCTTCGCGTTCTCCTTCGGCAGCGTCTCGTCGTGGTAGGCCATCGCGGTGTCGGGGTCGATCGCGAGGCGGAACTGGTCCTCCCAGCGGAACTCGAAGCGCGCCTTCGACACCGCGTTGTCCCACATCTGCGCGCCGGGGAAGCCCTTCGCCAGGTCGGCCGCGTGCGCGGCGATCTTGTAGGCGATCAGGCCCTGCTTCACGTCGTCGCGGTTCGGCAGGCCCAGGTGCTCCTTCGGCGTCACGTAGCACAGCATCGCGGTGCCGTACCAGCCGATGTTGGCCGCACCCATCGCCGACGCGATGTGGTCGTAGCCGGGCGAGATGTCGGTGATCAGCGGGCCGAGCGTGTAGAACGGCGCCTCGGCGCACGCCGCCAGCTGCTTGTCGACGTTCTCCTGCACCAGCTGCAGCGGCACATGGCCGGGGCCTTCGATCATCACCTGCACGTCGTGCTGCCAGGCCACCTGCGTCAGCTCGCCCAGCGTGTGCAGCTCGGCGAACTGCGCCTCGTCGTTCGCATCGGCGATCGAGCCGGGGCGCAGGCCGTCGCCGAGCGAGAAGCAGACGTCGTACGCCTTCATGATCTCGCAGATCTCGCCGAAGCGTTCGTACAGGAAGCTCTCGCGGTGGTGCGACAGGCACCACTTGGCCATGATCGAGCCGCCGCGCGAGACGATGCCGGTCAGGCGGTTCGCGGTGAGCGGCACGTGCGCGAGCCGCACGCCGGCGTGGATGGTGAAGTAGTCGACGCCCTGTTCGGCCTGCTCGATCAGCGTGTCGCGGAACAGCTCCCAGGTGAGTTCCTCGGCGCGGCCGTTCACCTTCTCCAGCGCCTGGTAGATCGGCACCGTGCCGATCGGCACCGGCGAGTTGCGCAGGATCCACTCGCGCGTCTCGTGGATGTTCTCGCCGGTCGACAGGTCCATCACCGTGTCGGCGCCCCAGCGGATCGCCCACACCAGCTTGTCGACTTCCTCCTCGATGCCCGAGGTCACTGCCGAGTTGCCGATGTTGGCGTTGACCTTCACCAGGAAGTTGCGGCCGATCACCATCGGCTCGCTCTCGGGGTGGTTGATGTTGCAGGGGATCACCGCGCGGCCGCGCGCCACCTCGCTGCGCACGAACTCGGGCGTGATGTCGTGCACGAGCGCCGCGCCGAACGGGTGGCCGCGCTGCGGCAGGCGCTCGGTCGCGAGGCGCTCGCGCAGCTGGGCCTTCACCAGGTTCTCGCGCAGTGCGATGAACTCCATCTCGGGCGTCACGATGCCGCGGCGCGCGTAGTGCATCTGCGAGACGTTGGCGCCGGGCTTCGCGCGGCGCGGGAGCGGCGGGTTGGCCATGCGCAGCGCGGCCAGCGCCGGGTCGTCGAGCCGGGTGCGGCCGTAGGCGCTGCTGATGTGCGGCAGGGCTTCGGAATCGGCGCGGTCGGCGATCCACGCACGGCGCAGTGGCGGCAGGCCGTGCGTGATGTCGATCGCGGCCTGCGGGTCGGTGTAGGGGCCCGAGGGGTCGTAGACGCGCAGCGGAGGGTTCGGCTCGCGCAGCGGCTCGCCGTGCGGCTGCTGCACCAGCGTGTCGGAGAGCGCGATCTCGCGGAACGGCACGCGCAGGTCGGGGCGGCTGCCGTCGAGGTAGACCTTGCGCGAGCCGGCGAACGGCGCGCGGGTGATGCGGCGGGAGAGCTCGTCGGTGTCGACGGAGGATGCTTGCTTGGCCATGCGGTCTCCAGAGGTGGTGTGCCTGCCTGGGAGACCGTGCCCTGCGGTGAGCAGATGCGACCGGTGGCCGAGTGCTGTTTCCTACGCGGGGATGACCCCGATCAGGTTCAACGGGTTAGGCACTGAAGCCCTCTCAGCCTTGGATTCGCATCCTCGGCACCCCGACAAGCGAGCGGATTCTAGGACAGTTGCCGGAACTGTCCCGGCGTGACGCCCATTCGCGCCCGGAACCGGTTCACCAGGTGGCTCGCGCTCGCCAGCCCGCATTGCCGCGCCACCTCGTCGAGTGGCGCCTCCGAATGCCGCAGCAGCTGCTTGGCCCGCTCGATGCGCAACCACAGCACCCAGGCGTGCGGCGCGATGCCGAACGAGGTGCGGAACATGCGCGCGAAGTGATGCTCGGAGAGCGCGGCGACGGCGGCCATCTCGCCGATCGTCAGCGGCTGGTCGAGCCGCGCCTCGGTCCAGTCGACCAGCCGCCGGCGCACGTGGGCCGACAGCCCGCCGCGCGGCGGCGCGCRGTGGCCGCGCGTGGCGTGTGCGAGCAGCAGCGCGGCCAACGCCTCGTGTCCCAGCGCATTCGCCTGCAGCCGCGCCTGCGGGTCGTGCCAGTCGAGCAGGGCCAGCGCATGAAGCGGAGCGGCCACGCCGGCGTCGGCCACGAAGGTCAGGTCGGGCACCTGCACCTCGCGCGGTTCGCGGTCGAGCAGCCGCACCGCCAGCGGCGCCAGCTGCGCCTCGTCGAAGTACAGGTGCACGAAGCTCTGCTCCTCGCGGCCCACCACCCAGCGCGATTCGTGGCCGGCCGGCATCACGCACAGCCGGCCCGGCTCGCCGCGCAGATCGGGCGCCTCGTGCCGCCAGGTGCCGTGGCCGCCGCTCAGGTACAGCGACAGCGTGTGGTGAGAGGGCCGGCTGTAGCGCGTCGCATCGGCCGCGTTGCGCCACACCGCGGCGGCCAGCCCGTCGCCCAGCACGGCGCTGCGCTGCAGCCGGGCGCGCGAGTGCGTCAGCACGTCGAACACCTCGTGGCGGGACAGGTCGGGCGGTGTGGCGGTGGCCATGGCCTCGCCACTGTAGCCGCCGCCTCGCGTGCGCGCGCGAGGCGCCCGCGACAAACCGCAGTTTTGTGCAACCAGGGTCACGCCATGCGGCCGACACTGGCGCGATGAACCTCTTCCTCTACGTGCTCACCGTGCTGATCTGGGGCACCACCTGGATCGCGCTGAAGCTGCAGCTCGGCGTGGTGCCGATCCCGTGGTCCATCGCCTACCGCTTCGCGCTGGCGGCGGCCGTGCTGTTCGCGTGGCTGGCCATCACCGGGCGGCTGAAACGGCCCGATGCCCGCGCGATGAAGCTGATCGCGGCGCAGGGCGTGTGCCTGTTCTGCCTGAACTTCATCTGCTTCCTGCACGCGAGCCGCTTCATCCCGAGCGGGCTGGTCGCGGTGCTGTTCTCCACCGCGACGGTGTGGAATGCGTTCAACGCGCGGGTCTTCCTCGGCCGGCCGCTCGCGCCGCGCGTGCTGGCCGGCAGCGCGCTCGGCATGCTGGGCCTGGCAGCACTGTTCTGGCCGGAGCTGACGCGCCACGATGCGTCGCCCGGCACGCTGACCGGCCTCGCGCTCGGGCTGGCCGGCACGCTGTGCTTCTCGGCCGGCAACATGCTGTCGACGCGCCTGCAGGCGCTGGGCCATGCGCCGGTTGTCACCAACGCGTGGGGCATGCTGATCGGCTCCACGGTGCTGGCGCTCGGCTGCGGCGTCGCCGGCGTCGGCTGGGCCTTCGATCCGTCGCCCACCTACGTCGGCGCGCTGCTGTACCTCGCGATCCCCGGCTCGGTGATCGGCTTCACCGCCTACCTCACGCTGGTGGGCCGCCTCGGGCCGGAACGCGCGGCCTACAGCACCGTGCTGTTCCCGGTGGTCGCGCTGAACGTGTCGGCCTGGGTCGAGGGCTATCAGTGGACGGCGCCGGCGCTGCTCGGGCTGGTGCTGGTGATGGCCGGCAACGTGATCGTGTTCCGCAAGCCGAAGGCGGCGCCGGCGGCCGCTGCCGTCACAGCCCCAGTTCGCTGAGCCCGGCGTGCTCGTCCGGGCGGCGGCCGAGCGGCCAGTGGAACAGGCGCTGTTCCGGCTGGATCGGCAGGTCGTTGATGCTCGCGTAGCGGCGCTCCATCAGGCCCTGCGCGTTGAACTCCCAGTTCTCGTTGCCGTAGCTGCGGAACCACTGGCCGGAATCGTCGCGGAACTCGTAGGCGAAGCGCACGCCGATGCGCGGCCCGCCGAAGGCCCACAGCTCCTTGATCAGCCGGTAGTCGAGCTCGCGCGCCCACTTGCGCTGCAGGAAGGCGCGCACCTGCTCGCGGCCGACCGGGAACTCGGCGCGGTTGCGCCAGCGCGTGTCCTCGGTGTAGACGGCGGCGACGCGGTCGGCGTCGCGGCTGTTCCAGGCGTCTTCGGCCAGGCGGACCTTCTGGCGGGCGGATTCCTCGGTGAACGGGGGCAGCGGCGGGCGGGGTGTTTCCATGGGGGCTCCTGTTTCGGGGTGTAGACAGGTCTGTCTATGTGCCGCATCTTGAGGCAGACAGATCTGTCTGTCAAACTGCGGGCCATGACGAACGCCACGGCCCCGCTCGAACCCCGCCAGCGCATCCTCGAGACCGCGATGCGCCTCTTCTACGCCGACGGCATCCGCGCGGTCGGCATCGACCGGCTGATCGCCGAATCGCAGGTGGCGAAGGCCTCGTTCTACCGGCACTTCCCGTCGAAGGACGACCTGGTGCTGGCCTTCCTGCGCTTGCGGCACGAGCGCTGGATGAACTGGTTCGCGGGCAGGCTGGAGGCGCGCTGCGCAGCCGCCGGCCCGGCGATGGAGCGTGCGGCCGAGGTGCTGCGCGAATGGTTCGAGGAGCCGGATTTCCGCGGCTGCGCCTTCATCAACACGCTGGCCGAAGGCTCGGCGCAGGGCGAGGCGATCAGCGTGGTGCAAAGCCACAAGGACGAGCTGCAGGATTGCCTGCTCGCGCTGGCGCGCCGCTGCGGCCACCCGCAGCCGGAGCGGGCGGCGGAAGATGCGCTGCTGATCGTCGAGGGCGCGATCGTGCGCGCGCACATGACGGGCGACGCCGGTGCGGCCGATGTCGCGCGCCGTCTGCTGCAGAAGTCCTGGTCGTGAACTGACACGGTGTTCCCCGTCGCTACACTGGCCCGCAGCCCGGACTGGCCGGGCACCTCACGGGAGCCGCACAGATGGTCGTCGAAGCCGAGGCACTGCGCTGTCTCCGGGTGGCGATGGGCCAGCCGGCGTCGAACTTCCGCGACGGGCAGTGGGAGGCCATCGACCACATCGTGAACCGGCGCGGCAAGGTGCTCTGCGTCCAGCGCACCGGCTGGGGCAAGAGCATGGTGTATTTCGTCGGGGCGACGTTGATGCGGGCGCAGGGCGCCGGCGTCACGCTGATCATCTCGCCGCTGCTCTCGCTGATGCGCAACCAGATCGAGGCGGCGCACCGGCTCGGCTTGAAGGCGCTCACCGTCAACTCGACCAACCGCGACGATTGGGAGGCCGTGCGCACTGAACTGCTCGCCGGCCAGGTCGACCTGCTGCTGATCTCCCCGGAACGCCTGGCCAACGACGAGTTCGTGGCCGGCACCTTGCAGCCGATTGCGGCGCGCATCGGGCTGCTGGTGATCGACGAGGCGCACTGCATCTCGGACTGGGGCCACGATTTCAGGCCCGACTACCGGCGCGTCGGGCAGGTGCTGGCCCGCCTGCCGGCCCACATCGCGGTGCTCGCCACCACGGCCACGGCCAACCGGCGCGTGGCGCAGGATGTGGCGGCCCAGCTCGGCACCGGCGTGGTGGTGCAGCGCGGGCCGCTGCTGCGCGAGAGCCTGGCGCTGCAGAACATGCGGCTGGCGGGGGCGGCAGACCGGCTGGCGTGGCTGGCCGATCGCATTCCGCAGCTGCCCGGCAGCGGCATCGTCTACACGCTGACCACGCGCGATGCCGACCGTGTCGCCGAGTGGCTGCAAGGGCGCGGGATCGATGCACGCGCGTACCACGCGGGCAAGCACGACGACGAGCGGCAGGCGATGGAGCAGGCGCTGCTGGCCAACGACATCAAATGCCTCGTCGCGACCACGGCGCTCGGCATGGGCTACGACAAGCCGGACCTGCACTTCGTCATCCACTACCAGACCCCCGGCAACGTGGTGGCCTACTACCAGCAGGTGGGCCGGGCCGGCCGGGCGATCCCCGCGGCCTGCGGCGTGCTGCTGTCGGGGGATGAGGAAGAGGACATCAACGAGTACTTCCGCGAGGCCGCGTTCCCGCCGGAGTGGCAGGTGGACCGGATCCTCGGTGCGCTGGAGGCTGCCGACGGGGGCTTGAGCGTTCGCGCGCTGGAGCGGGCCGTCAACCTGCGGCAGTCGCAGATCGAGAAGGTGCTCAAGCTGTTGGTGGTCGAGCCGGACTCGCCGGTGCTGCGCATCGATGGCGCGTGGTACCGGACCGCGCAGCCGTTCCAACTCGACAAGGCGCGCATCGCGCACCTCACGCGGCAGCGCGAGGACGAGTGGGCGCAGATGAAGCACTACCTTGCCAACGAGCGCTGCCTGATGCTGTTCCTCGCCGAGGCGCTCGACGACGCCGGGGCGTCGGCGTGCGGGCGTTGTGCCGTGTGCCTCGGCCGGCCCGTGCTGCCGATGGAGGTCGAGCGAGCCACGCTGATCGAGGCGTTGCGCTTCGTCAAGCGCAGCGAGATGCCGCTGGAGCTCAAGAAGCAGTGGGACGTCGAGGCGCTGCCGCAGTACCGGGCCGACCACGGCTGGAGCAAGCAGACCATCCCCGCGGCGCTGCGCGGCGAAGAAGGCCGGGTGCTGTCCCGCTGGGGCGAGCCGGTCTGGGGCCAGCTGGTGGCGCGGGGAAAGGCGCAGGGCCGCTTCGACGACGAGCTGGTCGAGGCGTCGGCGGACATGATCCGCCACCGGTGGCCCGCAGCGGCACGGATCAGCTGGGTGACCTGCATCCCGTCGATGCGCTACCCCGAGCTCGTGCCGGACTTCGCCAGGCGGCTTGCCGATGCGCTGGGTGTACCGTTCCGGCCGATCATGTCGAAGACACGCGAGACGCAGCCCCAGAGAGACATGGAGAACCGATTTCACCAATGCCACAACCTCGACGGCGCGTATGCCGTCGAGCCGCAGCCGGGCACGGATGGTGCCGTGCTGTTGGTCGACGATCTCGTCGATTCCGCGTGGACCCTGACGCTCGCTGCGGCGTTGCTGCGACAGACGGGCACGGCGGCGGTCTACCCGTTCGCGCTGGCCCTCACCTCGGCGAAGTAGCGACCCCATGAGTGTTCAGGGATTGAGTGCGGATGGCGAGGCGGTTCTGCTGCTGTGCGGGCGGTTCGGCGGCGAGCGGCAGGAAGCGTTCCAGCCGCTGTCGATGCGGGACTGGGCGGTGTTCGCCCCCTGGCTGAACCAGCGCGGGATGCGGCCTGCCGACCTGCTGTCCGCCGCGGCGCACGCGCAGTTGGACGGCGTGCAGGAGATCGAACTCGAGCGCCCCCGCATCGAGTTCCTGCTGGCCCGCGGAACCGCGATGGCCCTGGCCCTGGAGCGATGGAGCCGTGCCGGCCTGTGGGTGATCTCGCGAGCCGATGCCGCGTACCCGGGGGCCCTGAAGCGCCGGTTGAAGCATGCCGCGCCGCCCTTGCTGTACGGTGCGGGCCGCCCGGAGCTGCTCGACCTGGGCGGCCTCGCGATCGTCGGCTCGCGCGATGCCGGCGAGGCGGCGCTCGAGTTCGCGCGCCAGACCGCGGCCACGTGTGCCGACGAAGGGATGGTCGTCCTCTCGAGCGGTGCGCATGGTGTCGAGATGGCCGCGATGCAGAGCGCGCTGGAGGCCGGTGGCCAGGCCGTCGGCGTGCTGCCCGGCGACCTGCTCAAAGCCAGCCTCGGGCGGCTGAACCGCGGCGGCTTGCAGCAGGGCCGCCTGACCCTGGTGTCACCCTGCGCGCCGCAGGCCGGCTTCGATGACGGCCAAGCAATGGCGCACAACAAGTACCTCTGCGCGCTGGCAGACCGGACGGTGGTGATCGATGCCGAAGGCCTGCGCGATCACTTCGAGCGAGACACCTGAAGACTCAGGCGGGCACCCGCGTCATCTGCATCGTCCAGTTCGTCAGCCACTCCTCCCCATCGGGCGAGAAGGCCTGCTCCCAGCGCGCTGCATCCGGCCCCTGGCGCTGCCAGACGAAGCGTGCGTACACCTTGCGGCCGTTGTCTTCATCCTCGCCGTAGAACTCGCCGCGGTCGCCATCGAAGCCGCCGCGCACCGGCGGAAACAGGATGCCGCTGCGGTTGTGCGCCCAGTAGATCGACCATTGCCGCTTCGCGGTATCGAACAACCGCAAGGTCATGCCCGACCAGTCCTGGGTCGTGAAGTCGATCTGTTCGACGTTGGCGATGCCGCCGAGGCGCGGCTCGCACGCGAGCACCGAAGGAAACTCCTGCCAGTCGTCGCTGCCCGGCACGCGCGTCGCGAGGCGCCGGTTGAGCACCTGCCAGCGGCCGTGCAGGAAATCGAAGTCGTCCGGTTGCCCGGTGCGGTCCAGCGTGTAGCTCATCGTGTTCTCCGGTGAAAGGCGCTCAGCGCCAGGCCGAGCCGGCGGTGGGCTGCAGGCGGAACATCTCCGGTGCTGCGCGCAGCTGCGACAACCAGCGCGGCCACACCGCATCGCGCCAGATCGCCGAGGTGAACAGCCGGTCGGCGCAGTCGAGCTGGTGGACCACGCTGTCGAAGCGGCAGATCCACACGAAGGCCTCGGTGTCGGTGCGCACCGGCAGCGCCGGGAAGTCGTTGGCGGCGTGCTCGGTCTTCAGCACCGCCTGCACGTCCATGCCGGCGGCCACCAGGCAGGGCCGCACCTCGTGCTCGAAGCGCTGCACCAGCTGCGGCGTGGCCGGCGCATCGAGCCGGCACACCACGGCGAGCAGCATGCCGGGCCGTGCCGCATGGGTCGCGGCGGTCTGCACGTTGCGCAGCAGCAGCACGTTCGACGAATCCTGCATCGTCGCGTTGGCGGCGTTGCGGTGCCGCTGCCACACCGGGCCGCCGTAGAACGCGGCCAGCGCCTCGCGCCGCTCGGCCATGTTCGCGAAACCGCGCAGCCAGACGAAGTCGTCGGGTGCGTCGAGGTCGCGGAACTGGCCGAGCACGCGCATGCCGCAGTCTTCCTGTGTGTGCACGAACTCGCGGTCGAACAGCTCGATCAACGTCTCGCGCCGGCCGGGGTGCAGCGCATAGCGCCGCAGCTCGACGATGGCACAAGGGGACGGAATCGTGTCAGCAGCCGCGGCACGGGCCGGGCGCTCCAGCGTCATCACGGTCATCGGGGCATCTCCTCGTCTCTGGGGAGGGTGATGCTGCGCCGGGCATGCTGACAACCTGTGTCAGTAGAGTTCAGCAGAAATCAGCCGACCACCGTGCTGTCGCGCCCGCTCAGCTTCGCCTGGTACATCGCCTTGTCGGCCCGCTCGATCGCGGCCTGCAGCGCCTCGCCGTCGGCGCAGGTGCTCAACCCGGCCGAGAAGGTCAGCCGCAGCCCCGGCGCCACGGCGTCGAAAGGGGCCGCCGCGAGCCCGGCGCGCAACCGATCGACGCATTGCAGCGCCTGTGCCTGCGGCGTCGCCGGCAGCATCAGCAGGAACTCCTCGCCGCCCCAGCGCCCGAGCACGTCGGTGTCGCGCAGCGCGGCCTGCGCGGCGTCGGCGAAGATCTTCAGCACCCGGTCGCCGGCCGCGTGGCCGTGGTTGTCGTTGATCGGCTTGAAGTGGTCGAGGTCCATCAGCACCAGGCTCAGCGGCAGGCCGTGGTGCTTCTGCCGCACGCGCTCGGCATCGAGCAGCTCGGTCAGGTGGCGGCGGTTCACGAGGCCGGTCAGGTCGTCGCGCGTGGCCAGGTGGTGGATCTTCGCGAGCGCCTGCTGCAGCTCCGCCTGGCGCTGCCGCAGCTTCGCGCGCAGCCGGCCCATGCTGACCGCCAGCGCCGACATCGCCGTCATCAGGATCAGGCAGAAGCCGAACTGGATCGCCTCGATGTGCGGCGGGAAGCGCGCCGGGTCGGTGCGCGCCTTCCACAGCATCACGCCGCCCAGCATCGCCAGCGCCTGCGCGCCCAGCAGCCGCGCCTCGCGCGGCGACATCACGAACATGCCCCACACCAGGTTCAGCAGCATGATCGCCATCACCGCGCCGCGCAGCTGCGGGTTGATCGCATAGCCCCAGGCGGTGACCGAGATGCCGAACACCGATTGCGACATCGTCAGCGACGGGTCGTGCGACAGCCGCTCGCTGAGGCCGCTGCGCACCAGCGCGTAGAAGACGAGGATGCCGCCCAGGCTGACGACGCAGAACCAGAACGCCGGCCCCGCCTCCATCATGCCGAGCCGCACCTCGACGGCGACCACCACCGCGAACAGCGCATAGACGCACAGCGCCAGCAGCGTCAGCTTGGCGTGGCCGCGCCGCCGCTCGGTGGTACTCCACAGCAGGTCGAGCAGGCGGGACGGTGCGCGGAACATCGCGGGATTGTAGGAACGAGGCGCCGCCGGCCTGCGGCCGCCCCCCGGAGGCAGGGGGATCCGGTGTGTCGGTGCCGACACACCGCGTCATGCAGCCGCCTCTCGAGCGACTCGCCGTGCGGCGAAAATGCCGCCTGTCGGATCTCGATCGAGCGCCCGGCGTTCGCGACGAGAAAGCGCATGGGCGACAGCATGACCGACAAACGATTCTTTCCCCGCCAGGTGGTCGAGTCCGGGGGCAACCGCTGGGACTGGGCCCTGCTGCCGCTGGTGCTCGCGGTGCTGGTGCTGCTGGCCTGGGGCGGCGCGCAGATGGCGCGGCCGTACCAGCTGGGCGAGGCGCTGCCGCTCACGCTCGACCCGACCGCGCTGCCGTACTACCTGCTGCGCACCACGCTGCGCATGTTCCTCGCGCTCGGCGCGTCGCTGGTGTTCGCCTGCGTGTTCGCGGCGCTGGCGGCCAAGTACCGCGCCGCCGAGCGGGTGCTGGTGCCGCTGCTCGACATCCTGCAGTCGATCCCGATCCTCGGCTTCCTGTCGATCACCGTCACCGGCTTCATCGCGCTGTTCCCGGGCAACCTGTTCGGCGTCGAGTGCGCCGCGATCTTCGCGATCTTCACGTCGCAGGCCTGGAACATGGCCTTCAGCCTCTACCAGTCGCTGCGCACCGTGCCGCCGGAGCTGCAGGAGGCGGCGCGCGTGTTCCAGCTGTCGGGCTGGCAGCGCTTCTGGCGGCTCGAGCTGCCGTTCGCGATGCCCGGGCTGCTGTGGAACATGATGATGTCGATGTCCGGCGGCTGGTTCTTCGTGGTCGCGTCGGAGGCCATCGCGGTGTCGCAGCAGAGCATCAAGCTGCCCGGCATCGGCTCGTACATCGCCCAGGCCATCGAGCTGCGCGACCTGCACGCGATCGGCTGGGCGATCGGCGCGATGCTGGTGGGCATCGTGCTGTACGACCAGCTGTTCTTCCGGCCGCTGCTCGCATGGGCCGACAAGTTCCGCTTCGAGGAGGGCAGCAGCGAGAGTGCGCCGTCGTCGTGGCTGCTGACCTGGCTGCGCCGCACCGAGCGGCTGCAGCCGTTCGCGCTGCGCATCGGGGCGCTGTTCGCGCGCTCGCTGACGCTGTTCCGCCGCCGCCACGACGGCACTTCGATCCGGGCGCGCGCGCGGCCGGCCGGTGCGACGCTGCAGCGCGCCTGGGATGCGCTGCTGGCCGCGGCGGTGCTGATCGCGCTGTGGCACCTGCTGCGCTTCATCCACACCGAGGTCGGCTGGGCCGAGGCCGGGCATGTGCTGGTGCTGGGCTCGATCACGCTGCTGCGCGTGCTGGTGCTGACGGCGCTGGCCGCGCTGGTGTGGGTGCCGGTGGGCATCTGGATCGGCATGAACCCGCGCTGGTCGGGGCGGCTGCAGGGGGTGGCGCAGTTCCTGGCGGCGTTCCCGGCCAACCTGATGTTTCCGGTGGCGGTGCTGTTCATCGTGCGCTGGAAGCTCAACCCCGACATCTGGCTGTCGCCGCTGATGGTGCTGGGCACGCAGTGGTACCTGCTGTTCAACGTGATCGCCGGCGCGAGCAGCATCCCGACCGAGCTGCGCTATGCGGCGCAGAACCTGGGCCTGTCGGGCTGGCTGCGCTGGCGCCGCTACCTGCTGCCGGCGGTGTTCCCGAGCTTCGTCACCGGGGCCATCACCGCGAGCGGCGGCTCGTGGAACGCGAGCATCGTCGCCGAGTACGTGACCTGGGGCGACACCACGCTGCAGGCGAAGGGGCTGGGCAGCTACATCGCGCACATGACGGCGATCGGCGATTTCCCGCGCATCGCGCTGGGCATCGGCGTGATGTGCGTGTTCGTGATGGGCATGAACCACCTGGTCTGGCGGCGGCTGTACCGCCTTGCCGAAGACCGCATGCATTTTTAGGGCAGAGCATGAAGACACTGATCGAACTCAAGAACGTCGGCAAGTCGTTCCGCTCGGCCGACGGCAGCGCGCGCGCGGTGCTGGAGGGCGTGGACTTCCGGCTGGCCGAGGGCGAGATCGTCTCGCTGCTCGGTCAATCGGGCTCGGGCAAGTCGACGCTGCTGCGCATCCTGGCCGGGCTGATCCCGGTCGATGCCGGCGACGTGGCCTACCGCGGCCAGCCGCTGCACGGGCCGGCGCGCGGCATCGCGATGGTGTTCCAGTCGTTCGCGCTGTTCCCGTGGCTCACGGTGCAGCAGAACGTCGAGCTCGGCCTCGAGGCGCGCGGCATGGCGCCCGCCGAGCGCGCGGCGCGCGCGGTGGCGGCGATCCAGCTGATCGGGCTGGCGGGCTTCGAGGGTGCGCTGCCGCGCGAGCTGTCGGGCGGCATGCGCCAGCGCGTGGGCATTGCGCGGGCGCTGGTGGTGGAGCCCGAGATCCTGCTGATGGACGAAGCCTTCTCGGCGCTCGACGTGCTGACCGGCGAGCGGCTGCGCGACGAGATCCTCGCGCTGTGGACCTCGCGGCGCATGCCGACCAAGGCGATGCTGGTGGTCTCGCACAACATCCAGGAAGCGGTGCTGATGGCCGACCGCGTGCTGATCTTCGCGAGCGACCCGGGGCGGGTGCGCTGCCAGCTGGCGGTGCAGCTGCCGCGCCCGCGCGACCCGGACAGCGCCGAGGTGCGGCAGCTGGTCGACGAGGTCTACGCGCTGATGACCGCCGGCACCGGCCGCCGCCCGGCGGGCGAGCCGGCCGCGCTGCCGCTGGCGCACCGCCTGCCGCAGGCCGACGTGAGCCGCATGGACGGGCTGCTGGAGCTGCTGGCCGACGACCTGTTCGCGGGCCATGCCGACCTGCCGAAGCTCGCCGAGGAGACCGAGCTGGCCGACCACGAGCTGCTGCCGTTGACGCAGGGACTGTCGCTGCTGGGGCTCGCGCAACTGGCCGATGGCGACCTGCACCTGACGCCGCTCGGGCGCCGCTACGTGGACGGCGACCACACGCTGCGGCAGCAGCTGTTCGGGCAGCAGCTGCTGGCCGGCGTGCCGCTCGCTGCGCACATCCGGCACAGCCTGGAGCAGGAGGCGTCGGGCGAGCTGCCGCAGGAGCCGTTCCTGCGCCTGCTGAGCGACAGCCTCGACGCCGCCGAGGCCGAGCGCGTGCTGCGCACCGCGATCGAATGGGGGCGGCATGGCGAGGTGTTCGAGTACGACTACCGGACCGGGGTGATCCGGTTGCCGGAGGGGCGGCAGGAGATGACTGGTGAGTGATCAAGTCCCGCATGCGCCGTGAGGCGCATGCGGGAAGCGGTGAGAGATCATTGTCAACGCTGTCTGTCAATAGGAGAGATTGAGCGTTGCGAGTGACCGGGTACGCCTGCAGAGTCACTCACCTCAGCAGAGTCGCATTGCCCAAGCATCGGTCGGCCACCAGGGCTGCCCTTTCACGGAACTCTTCCCTACCGCGGAATTGAGTTCGCTTCGGCCGGGAGCAAGTCTCCCGCGGCTCGATTCAGCGATTGCTGTCTTCCTGTCAAGCCTTCAAGCAGTTTGTCCGCTCTTTTGCGGCAGTCCTGTCGCGACGGGTGAAGCGGCCGTTCCCGCTTCATATGAAAGTGAAGAAGACCCATGACGCTCGAAGCTCTCCTCCATCGCCTTTCGCTTGCAGGTGCGCCAGTCGCCGCTCCCTTGCAAGTTCTGCCCAACAACGTCTTGCGGCATGTCGCCGGTGGCGACGTGAAGTGCAGCGCAGGCAACTCTCCAAACTTCGTGAAATGCGAATGGAGCAAGGCGGTCTAAGACTGCCATGCGTGCCGCCCATCCAGGGCGGCACTCCTTGATCGGTCCTTGTCGGAAACAGGACAGCAAAGCAATGGCCACCATTGAGCGAGTGAATCTGAGCGGGATTCGATCGAGACTCCGCACCGTAGAGAACCCTGTACAGCCGGCCGTGATCCCTAGGCGGCTGGAAGTCATTCTGAAGGTCGCAGAGCGCTGCAACATCGCCTGTACCTATTGCTACTTCTTCGACTCGAGAAACACGGACTTCGAGAGGCGACCGCCGCTGATCTCCGTCGAGACCATCGATCACGTCGTGGCCTACCTTCTCGACGCGGCGAGAAAGCATGAGCTCCAAGTCATCCAGATCGATCTGCATGGTGGAGAGCCACTGCTGATGAAGCGAGATCGATTCGATGACATGTGCGGTCGTCTCACGCGTGCTCTTCATCAAGTGGTCGATCTGCGAATTTCGCTGCAGACGAACGGCATGCTGCTGGACGATCTCTGGATCGACCTGCTCGTCAAGCACGGCATATTCGTCGGCGTCAGTCTCGACGGACCGCGTGAAGTGCACGATCTGCACAGAGTCGACCACGATGGCCGCGGCACCTATGACCGCGTTGTCTCGGGGCTCAAGAGACTCCAGGCCCGCCTGCCCGACCGGCTGGGCGTTATCGTGGTACTGAGCCGTCATGTGGACGGAGCCGTCTTGTATCAGCACCTGGTCCATCAGCTTGGACTCAAGAACCTCCACTTCATTGCTGCGGACGAGACGCATGACAGCACCTGCATGCAGGACGGCAATACGGTGGGCGATGCCCTTTGCAGAATCTATGAGCACTGGTTGCGGGACAACGATCCGTCGATCCACATCAGGTTCGTGGACAAGTCCGTTCGCCGTCTCCTCGGCGGGAAGGGCAGGTTGGCCGAGGAGGAAGCCATCATTTCCGGATCCCTCGCGATCACCGTGGACAGCGATGGCCATGTCGGGCCTGACGATGATCTGAGAAACGTCTTACCGCACCTCTTCCGAGGGCGCTACAACGTTCAGGACTCGACATTGAATGACTTCATCGATTCCAGCGAGATACAAGACCTTGTGAAGCAGGTCGGCCGCCTCCCGCTTCAATGCACTGACTGTTGCTGGAAGAAGGTCTGCCGAGCGGGCGAGGTACTGGGCGGACCCATTCAACGCTACAGCTGCGCGCGTGCCTTTGACAATCCAAGCGTGTACTGCAAGCAAATACAAGGGCTTCTCGAGGCGGTCTGTGAATCTGCTGTGCGACGCGGCCATGCGCCGGCCAGCATTCTGGAGAGCGCTGCGTGAGAGTCGCCAGACTGATCCGGATCGCCAGCGTCATGACGCTTCTGACGGCATGGCCCGTGGCACAAGCCCAGGCACTGCTCTTCGAGCGTCCTCTTTCCCAGCAGAAGGTCCACGACGGTTTCGGCCCTGTCATCGACGTGCATGTCCATGGCCGAATCGAAAGCTTCGTTCTCGACACCGGGTCGTCGCCGAGCCTCGTTGTCTCGGCTGCCGCGTCGCGTCTGCGCAGTCGCGCCGAGGGACCGACTTGCCAGCAGCCCTTGCTGATCTGGTTCGGCGAGGAGCGTCCGACCGCCGTTCCGTGCGAGGTTATCCCGACGATCCCGGAATTCGCGGCCGCAAAGCTCGCCGGCATGTTGAGCCCGCAGCAACTGGCACCGCATGATCTCGTGGTGCTCGACTTCCCGTCGAGTCGCCTGTTCGCGCTGCACGCAGCCGTTGAGCCGTTCGATGTCTTCCGCAAGCTCTACCCCGAGCGGTCCAGCGTTCGTCTCGAGCGGGTAGGCGAATCGATTGGCGCGATGCTGGTCCGCGGTGCCTGGGGCGATCGCGCCGAGGTGCTCGTCGACATCGACACCGGCCGCCCGTACACGCAGTTCGCGAGACGTTATCTCGAAGGTGCGCCGGTCGGCGGTTCATCTGCAACGCTGTCGGCGACGGGCGAGCGCTCTTTCAACCAGCAGTCGTCGCAGGCACAGCCGCTTCGCATCGGATCGGTCGTGCTCGCACCCATCCGCATCCGCACCCGCGATGAGGCGGGCGTGGTGGCCGGCATCGTCTATGAAGGCTCGCTCGGCCGAGACGTGCTGAAGGCATGTGCCATCGGCATCCCGCCTCGTCAGGAGCGGCAGGTCTACCTGGCGTGCCGATGACCCAGGCTCAAGCCGTCTCGACCTCCACCTCCTCATCCACCTCCCCACGCGACGACAGCGCCAGCAGCCCGTGCCGCTTCAGCAGCGTGCGCAGCGTGTTGCGCGTGACGCCGAGCAGCCGCGCGGTCTGCACCTGGTTGTCGTGGCAGCGCGCGAAGCCGAGCCGCACCACCAGGGCCTCGATCGCCGCCACCAGCTGCGGATGCCTGCCGTCCATCAGCGCGTCGATGGCACGCTCCAGCGCGGCCAGCGGCTGCGCCTCGGGGGGCGGCCCCGCGGAGGGCGGTGCGGTCGAGGCGGGAGGCGAGGCGACCGCGCCCAGGAACCCGAGCGGCGAGAAGCGGCAGTCGCTCGCCCGCACGATGCCGTCGCGGCAGACGATCAGCGCGTAGTGGATGACGTTCTCCAGCTCGCGGATGTTGCCGGGCCACGCATAGGCCAGCAGCGCGCTGCGCGCCTCGGGCGACAGCTGCGTGCCGTGCAGCGACAGCTTGCCGCCGCACACCGCGATGAAGTGGCGCGCGAGCGGCAGGATATCGCCCGGGCGGTCGCGCAGCGGCGGCAGCTCGATCGTCGCGACGCTCAGCCGGAAGTACAGGTCCGCGCGAAAGTGCTGCGCCTCCACCGCCCGGTGCAGCTCGACGTTGGTCGCCGCCACCAGCCGCACGTCGAGCGGGATCGCGCGGCGCGAGCCGAGCCGCACCACCTGCCGCTCCTGCAGCACGCGTAGCAGCTTCACCTGCAGTGCGAGCGGCAGGTCGCCGATCTCGTCGAGGAACAGCGTGCCGCCGTTGGCCGCCTCGAACCAGCCGGCACGCGCCTGGTTCGCGCCGGTGAACGCGCCGGACTCGTGGCCGAACAACTCGGCATCGATCAGCGATTCGCTGAAGGCGCCGCAGTTCACCGCGATGAAGGGCCCGTCGCGCCCGCTGCGCTTGTGGATGTGGCGTGCGATCAGCTCCTTGCCGGTGCCGGTCTCGCCGACCACCAGCACGGTGGCGTCGCTGCCGGCGACGCGTTCCACCTGCTCCAGCACGGCGAGCGAGCGCGGGTCGTGGAACAGCAGCGCCTTGGCGCGGATCGAGAGCGCCAGGCTGGCGGAATCGGGCAGGGTGAGCAGGTGGTCGGCGGACATGCTGTTGGCAATGGGCTGGCAATGGGCTGACGACAATGGGCAGACAAATGACGCGATCTGCACATTAGGTGTCTTGTTCCGTGCCGTGAACGCAGCATTTCACGCTTGCATATGCGCACATCACGGCGATCGGGGTCTGCGCTGCTGCGATGTGCGCGCTGCTGTTGCCTCGCCAACAATGCGCTGGCGCGTGCTGCTGCCGGCGCAGCAGGTGCAGGGTCGAGATGCAGGCCCGCGGGTTGCATGCCGGGCCCCTTCAACTCTCCACCGATCCCCATGAAACACCTGCTTGCCACCTGCCTGCTGTCCGTCGCTGCCGTCGGCGCGAATGCCGCGTTGCGCGAGGGGGACACTGCACCGGCCTTCCGTGCCACGGCCTCGCTGGCCGGCAAGGCCTTCGACTATTCGTTGCGTGATGCATTGGCACGCGGCCCGGTGGTCGTCTACTTCTACCCGGCGGCATTCACCATCGGCTGCAGCCTGCAGGCGCACGCCTTCGCGGTGAACCTGAAGCAGTTCAGCGACGCCGGCGCCAGCATCGTCGGCGTGTCGCTGGACCGCATCGAGCGGCTCAACGAGTTCTCGGCCGATCCGGAGTCGTGTGCCGGCACGGTGGCGGTGGCCTCGGATGCCAAGGGCGCGATCGCGAAGTCTTTCGACCTGGTCGTGCAGGAGCAGAAGGCGGGCCGCAAGACCCGGCGCGGCGACGAGATCGATCACGGCCTGGCCGAGCGGACCACCTTCGTCATCAAGCCCGACGGTCGCATCGCGGCCACCTTGAGCGGGCTCTCGCCCGAGGACAACGTGGCGCGCGCGCTCGACGCGGTGCGAGCACTGAAGCGCTAGGGCGCAACCGCCGACGCCGCCGCGCG
Source organism: Rhizobacter sp. P2_H3 (assembly GCF_056403355.1). Lineage (NCBI taxonomy): Bacteria > Pseudomonadati > Pseudomonadota > Betaproteobacteria > Burkholderiales > Sphaerotilaceae > Rhizobacter > Rhizobacter sp. P2_H3. The sequence continues at coordinate 63,249 of NZ_JBFUFQ010000004.1, forward strand.
CGGCGCCGGTGGCTGGATGTGGCTGACCGCCGTGCCGCCTTCCTTTTCGTAGTCTTCCGAGCCGGTCGCGCCGGCCACCTGGTAGCCCTTGCTCGCCAGCAGGTCACCGACCGCACCTGCGCGCTGCGCATGGTTGGACACCGTCAGGATGCGCCGGTCGCGCGGCAGCCACGCGAGCTGCTTCTCGATGTCGCGGTTCTGGATGCTGAGGAACACCGGGAAGCTGCCGTACTTGATCAGTTCGTCGGGACGGCGAACGTCCAGCACCAGCACGCCGCCAGGCTGCGCCAGCAAGGCATCGACCTCGGCGCGGGCCAATCGCTGCGTCTTGTATTTCCACGGCGCGGCGGCCTGCTGCGCCGATGCGGCCAGCGCGGTGAATGCGAGGGCCGCGGCCAGCGCGGTGATCTTGAAGCTCTTCATGAAGCGGGTGTCCCTGGTGATGGTGATGAAGGTGGGAGACACCTTCATCGCAGCATTCATGCCATTGGCACCGCCGGGCTGAGTGCCCGCAACACAGCCGCGAACACGACAGCGGCGTTGCGTGCGCAGCACGCGCAACCCGCGCCCTTGCTGGCTTCGCAGCAGAACCCCGCCTGGACACGGGCATGCGCCGTGCTGTGAAGGGAGGTGGATCGACACACACGACAACCCCACGACAACCATCACCGAGGGACCCTCTCTTGATCAAGCAGTTGCTCCGACTCACGCCGATCGCCGCGGCCGCCGTCACCGTGATCGCCCATGCGGCCGATGCACCTGCCGACGCACCGGCCGCCCCCGATGCCGCCGCCTCGGCCCCCGTCGCCGACAACGAGGCGAGGGCGCTCGATGCCGTCGTCGTGCGCAGCCGCAACCGCATCGAGCGGCTGCAGGATGTGCCGCTGTCGATCTCGGTCGTGCAGGGCGCCGAACTCGAACGGCTCAGCGCCTACGGCATCGACGCCATCACGCGGCGCGCCGCCAACGTCTCGTGGAACCTCGGCAACCAGCGCACCAGCTCGCTCAGCATCCGCGGCGTCGGCAAGATCGGCCAGACCGAGGCGCAGGACCCGAGCGTCGGCGTCATCGTCGACGGCGTCAACTACGCCTACAACGCGCTCACCTCCAGCTTCAACTTCGTCGACGTCGACACCGTCGAGGTCACGCGCGGCCCGCAGGGCACGCTGCTCGGCAAGAACACCAGCCTGGGCGTCGTCAACATCACGACGCGCCGGCCGTCGTTCACGCCCACCGCCGACTACACGCTCGAGTTCCGCCAGCGCGGCGGCTTCGCCGGCACCGCGGCCGTCGGCGGCCCGGTGGTCGACGACCTGGTCGCGTGGCGCGGCACCTTCTCGGTCGACCGCGGCCAGGGCGACATCGAGAACCAGTACAACCGCGACATCACCTACACCAACACCGACCGCGTGTCGGGGCGCGTGCAGTTCCTCGTCACACCGACGAGCGACTTCAACGCGCGCCTCGCGTTCGACCTGCAACCCCGCGCCGGCGAAACCACCAACGGCCGCACCGTCTTCACGCCGACCCCGGCGACCTACGCGAACGGCTCGCCCAACACCGCCGTCGACAACGCGACGCGGCTGTCGCGCCGCTGGTTCTCGCAGAACACCGGCTACAGCGTCGGCGATTACTACGCCTTCCTCAGCAACGACAACCAGCGGCCGCTGGTCACCGGCAGCCGCGGCGCCTCGGCCGAGCTGAACTGGAAGCTCGACGGCGGCCACACGCTGACCTCGATCAGCGCGTACAAGGACTACCACTTCGACGCCGTCAACGACGAAGGCACGCCGTTCGACGTGTACCGCAACTCGGGCGGCTTCTGGAACGACTACCGCCAGGCCAGCCAGGAGCTGCGCATCAGCTCGGCGGCCGGCGGCTTCGTCGACTACCAGGGCGGGCTGTACTACATCGACGTGCACAACGAGGCCGACTACCGCCGCGCCTGGGGCAACGACGCCGGCGCCTGGTTCGCGAGCAATGCGCAATACAACCGGCTGGATGCCGACCCGGCCGGCCGCCTGCTGATGCTCAACTCGCTGGCCAACCTGGCGACCTCGTACAACTCGCCGGTCGGCGTGCAGGAGATCCGCAACAAGAGCGCCGCGGTCTTCGCACAGGCCAACTGGCACCTGAGCGAGCCGCTGACGCTGACCACCGGCCTGCGCTTCACGCGCGAGGACCGCCAGAACGCCGGGCGTTCGACCCTCAACAGCAGCGGCAGCGCGCCCGAGCTGAACCCGGATGCGGTCGGCACCGACGACGCGATCGCGCAGAAGTACTTCGGCATCCCGACCTATGCCGCGCTGAGCGCCGCACAGAAGCAGCAGGTGGCCGATGCCCGGGCGATCCGCAAGAGCCAGCTCGGCGTGCTGTTCGGCCAGACCCAGGCCGAGCCCTTCCGCAAGACGCAGCCGGCGTTCGTGATCAGCCCGTCGTACAAGGCCAGCGAGCAGCTGACGGCCTACTTCTCGTACCAGCACGGCGAGAAGGCAGGCATCTCGCAGCTCGTCAACGGCGTGTCGACGCTGGTGCAGCCGGAGAAGACCAATGCCTTCGAGGCGGGCTTCAAGTCGGCGCTGTTCGACAAGACGCTGGTGCTGAACGCCGACGTGTTCCTGATGAACATCACCGACTACCAGCAGTCGGTGCGCATCGTCGACCAGTACACCACCGCGCTGAACAACGACGGCACGTTCTACTACACCTCGGCCACCGGCAACGTACCGAAGGTGCGGGTCTCGGGGCTCGAGGTCGACGGCGTCTACGCGGGCATCGCCAACACCACGCTGCGCTTCTCCGGCGCCTACAACAAGGCGATCTACAAGGACTTCAGCAACGCCGCGCAACCGGTGGAGAACGGCTATGCCGGCGCATCGCCCTACCGCGACATCAGCGGCCAGCCGCTGGCCGGCGCGCCGAAGTACAGCGTCAACGTCGGCGGCGACTACCGCCTGCCGGTGCGGGGCGACAAGGTGTTCCACACCAGCGCCAACGTGTCGGCCAACAGCAGCTACTACTCCGACAACGCGCTGTCCGCGTACTCGGTGATCCCGAAGAGCGCCCTGGTCGACTGGGCCATCGGCGTCGGCACGCAGAACCGGAGCTTCGACGTCAGCCTGATCGTCAAGAACCTGTTCAACGACGACACGCCGCGCTCGAAGACGTGGAACRGCTATTCGCCCGCGATCCCGCGCAGCGTGGGCATCCAGTTCGCCGGCAAGTTGTAGGCGCTTCATCCACCCCCTGCAGATCGAGTACGCCCATGAAACTCAAGTTGCTTTTCGTGCTTCTCGCGATCGCCGCCAGCGCGGCCATCGCCACCGCCGCCGATGAGAAACCTGTCGCGCCAGCGGCCGCCAAGGCCTGGGCCTACACCCCGCCGCAGGCGCCGGCTGAGCCGGCGCTGAAGAACAAGCGCTGGGTGCGTACGCCGCTCGACGCCTTCGTGCTCGCGAAGCTCGAGGCCAAGGGCCTGTCGCCATCGGCCGAAGCCGACCGCGCCACCTTCATCCGTCGTGCCACGCTGGACGCCTGGGGCCTGATCCCGACGCCGGAGGAGGTCAAGGCCTTCGTCGCCGACCGCTCGCCGAAGGCCCACGAGAAGCTGGTCGACCGGTTGCTCGCGTCGCCGCGCTATGGCGAACGCCAGGGCCGGCGCTGGCTCGACCTGACGCGCTATGCCGACAGCGACGGCTACAACGCCGACGGCACCCGGCCCAACATCTGGCGCTACCGCGATTACGTGATCGATGCGTTCAACCGCGACAAACCCTTCGACCGCTTCGTCAAGGAGCAGCTGGCCGGCGACGAACTGTGGCCCGACAGCATCGAGGCCCAGGTGGCCACCGGTTTCCTGCGCAACTTCCCGGACGAGATCAACGCGCGCGACCTGAACCTGAAGAAGCAGGAGGTCGCCAACGACCTGACCGACACCGTCGGCTCGGTGCTGCTGGGCACCACCGTCAACTGCGCGCAGTGCCACGACCACAAGTTCGACAAGATCTCGCAGAAGGAGTACTACCAGCTGCAGGCCTTCCTGGTGAACGCGAGCTGGCGCGACGACGTGCCGGCGATCAACGGCCAGGCGCTGGCCGAGTACACCGTGAAGCGCGCGAAGTGGGAGGCGGCGACGCAGTCGATCCGCGACCAGCAGGACGCACTGCTCAAGCCCGTCATCGACAAGCTCGAAAGCGACCGGCTGTCGGGCTTCGTGCCCGAGACGCGGGTGTCGATCAGCAAGCCCGAGGCCGAGCGCAGCGCCTACGACCGCTGGATCTACCACCGCAACCTGTGGACCATGTCGGGCCGCACGCGCAACGCGGTGAACCAGCTGAAGACCAAGGACAAGGCCGGCTACGAGAAGTACCAGGCGCTGGCCGACCAGCTGAAGGCCTTCGACAACCTGAAGCCGCGCGACCCCGGCAGCATCTCGACGATGACCGAGCTGGGCCATGCCGACAGCCCGCCGACCTACGTGCTGTTCAAGGGCATCTACGACAAGAAGCTCGACGAGGTGCAGCCGGCGGTGCCGGCGCTGCTGGGCGGTGACGCGCCGGCGATCCAGCCGACCGCGAACTCGTCCGGGCGGCGCAGCGCGCTGGCCGGCTGGATCGCGAGCCCCGCCAACCCGCTGACGGCGCGTGTCTTCGTGAACCGGCAGTGGGCGCAGTTCTTCGGCACCGGCATCGTCGACAGCGTCAGCGACTTCGGCAAGATGGGCAGCAAGCCCAGCAACCCCGAGCTGCTGGACCACCTGGCGACGAGCTTCGTGAAGAACGGCTGGAGCGTGAAGGCGCTGCAGCGCGAGATCCTGCTGTCGAGCGTGTACCGCCAGGCCTCGGCCGCGCGGCCCGAGGCGCAGGCGGTGGACCCGGGCAACAAGCTGTTGTGGGCCTTCCCGCGGCAGCGGCTCGAGGCCGAGGAGATCCGCGACTCGCTGCTGGCCGCCGCCGGGCTGCTGGAAGAGAAGTTGGGCGGACCGGCGGTGTTCCCGCCGATCCCGATCAACCTCGACAACCGCAATGCGTGGCMGACCTCGGAGAACCCGCACGACCACCACCGCCGCAGCGTCTACATCTTCGTGCGCCGCAACACGCCGTACCCGCTGCTCGACACCTTCGACTGGGCCAACCCGCAGCTGGTGCACAACAAGCGCGAGGTGACGACGACCGCACCGCAGGCGCTGGCGCTGATCAACAGCGACCTGGTGTTCGAGTGGTCGAAGGCACTGGCCGGTCGCGTGATCCGCGAGGCGGGCCCGAAGGAGTCGGCGCAGATCGACCGCCTGTTCGAGATCCTCTACGCCCGCAAGCCCGACAGCGTCGAGCGCGCCAGGCTGCAGGCCTTCCTCGACAGCCAGGAGGCGCTGACGCGCCAGCAGCTGGTGCAGGGCAAGCCGCTGAACGCGCCCGAAGGCTACGGCGTGAGCCCGGTGCTGACGGCGCAGATCGACCAACTCTACAAGACGGTCTACGGGCGCAGCGCCGACCGCTACGAGAAGGCGGTGTTCGTGCAGACGCTGGCGAAGCAGCAGGAGAAGCTGAAGTCGACGGCGGCCGGCGGCGATGACGAGGACGACGACGCGAAGGCCGCCGATGCCAAGGCCGGCAAGGGTGCCAAGGCTGGCACGGGCAGGAAGGCGACGCCCGAACTGAACCCGGCGCGCGCGGCCGCCTTCGTCGACCTGGTGCACGCGGTCGCGAACTCCAACGAATTCACCTACCGATTCTGAGAAGGACATTGACATGAGCCACCATCACCACCCTTCGCGTCGCGACTTCCTCGGCCAGCTGGGCGCCGGCGCGGCGCTCGGCCTGGGCATCCAGTCGGCCTGGGCCAGCGAGCTGATCGATCCGCAAGCGCCGCGCGAGCCGCACTTCCCCGCCAAGGCGAAGGCCGTCATCTGGCTGCACATGGCCGGCGCGCCCAGCACGCTGGACCTGTTCGACTACAAGCCCGACCTGATCAGGCTGGCCGGCACGCCGCTGCCCGATTCGTTCGGCCGCAACCTGAAGACGGCCACCGATGGCGGCGTCGGCAACCTGCTGGCGACCAGGCGCACCTGGAAGCAGCACGGCGAGACCGGCGCATGGGTGTCCGACCTGTTGCCGAACCTGTCGAAGCAGGTCGACCAGATCGCGTTCCTGAAGGGTTGCAAGACCGAAGGCAGCACGCACGTGATCTCGTCGCTGAAGCTGCACACCGCCGGCCTGGTGCCGGGGCGCCCGGCGCTGGGGGCGTGGGTGCAGTACGCGCTTGGTTCGTCCAACCCGGACCTGCCGGCCTTCGTCGTGCTGCCGACCGGCAAGGGCGCGGCCGGCGGCGGGCGCGGCCAGGTGATCTGGAGCTCGGGCTTCCTGCCCGCGGCCTACCAGGGCACGGCCTTCCGCCAGGGCGATTCGCCGATCCTGCACCTGGCGCGGCCGGCCAACCTGAGCGAGGCCGAGCAGCGCAACACGCTGGCGCTGCTGAAGTCGCTGAACGAGCACCAGTCGGCGGGCTTCCCGAACGACACCGAGCTGCAGGCGCGCACCCGCTCGTACGACCTGGCCTTCCGCATGCAGAGCTCGGCGCCCGAGGCGGTCGACATGAGCAAGGAGACCGCGGCGACGAAGGAGCTGTACGGCATCGGCCAGAAGGAGACCGACGAGTACGGCACCGCGCTCCTGCGCGCGCGCCGGCTGGTCGAGCGCGGCGTGCGCTTCGTTCACTGCATCTCCGGCGCGCCGGACAACAGCGTGGACAGCTGGGATGCGCACAACGGCCTCGAGAAGAACCACGGCGTGATGTGCAAGCAGGTCGACAAGCCGGTGGCCGGCCTGCTGGCCGACCTGAAGTCGCGCGGGCTGCTGGAGAGCACGCTCGTCGTCTGGACCTCGGAGTTCGGCCGCACGCCATATGGCCAGAGCGGCGACGGTCGCGACCACAACCCCTGGGGCTACACCAGCTGGCTGGCCGGTGGCGGCATCAAGCCGGGCACGCACGGCACCACCGACGAGATCGGGCTGCGCGCGGTGAGCGGCGTGGTCGACACCTACGACCTGCAGGCGACCATCCTTCACCAGCTGGGGCTGGACCACAAGAAGATCACGTTCCTGAACCAGGGGCGTTCCGAGAAGCCGACCTCGGTGTTCGGCGATGTCGTCAAGGAGATCCTCGTCTGAAGCCGAAGCGACTTTCCGCGCTGTTGGCCGCGCTGTTGGCCGGGTTGCTGGTCGCCGGTGCGGCGGCGTCCGCGGCCTTCTCGCTGGACGGCGACCTGATGCGCGGCATCGAGGACACGACCAGGAGCCTGGACTCGAATGTCTCGCTGAAGAACAAGGAGGCCGCTGCCGCCGAGGCGCAGCAGCTGGTCGACTGGTTCGCGCAGGTCCAGGGCTACTACGAAGCCAAGGGCGACGCGGCCGATGCGGTCGGCTTCTCGCGCAAGACGCATGCGCTGGCGAGCGAGCTGCGGCGCGCACTGGCGAGCGAGGACTACGACGCCGCGTCGGACACGCTCGGCCTGCTGGTGCGCTCGTGCAAGACCTGCCACGAGGTCTACAAGCACAAATGAAAGCCCCGACCTGTCTCATCGCGGCCCTCGTGGCCGCGGGGCTGGCTGCGCCTGCGTTCGCGGCCAGCGTGCTGGAGTTCGACGTCTGGATGCGCGCGATCGACAAGTCCAGCGTCGCGGTGCAGAAGAGCATCGCGCGCCAGGATGCGGCGGCCGCGCGCGCCGAGGCCCGCGAGATCGAGCGGCTGTATGCGCTGATGGAAGCCTTCTTCCGCGACGACATGCCGGCCGCCGATGCGCTGCGGGTCTCGACCGAGGGCCGCGAGCTCGCGGCGTCGATCGCAGCGCTGCTGGAGGCCGGCGACTACGAGCGGGCGGGTGGCGCCGCGCGGCGCATCGCCCAGGCCTGCAACGACTGCCACGACCCGCACAAGCCCTTCAAGTGATTCCCCTTCTTCTCATGACCTTGCACCACCTCTCACCATGATGAAACCCACGAGCATTCGCATTGCAACCGTTGTGGCGCTCGGCGTCATCGCCGTCACGACCACGGTCTGGGCGCAGCAGGCGCCGAAGCCCGAGAACCAGATCCGCTGGCGCCAGTCGGCCTTCCAGGTGATCGCGCTGAACACTGCGCGCATCAAGGCTTCGGTGGACGGCAGCTACAACAAGGACGAGGTCGTCCGGTCGGCGAGCGCGATCGCGGCCTTGGCCAACACCAACCTGCTGACGCTGTTCACGCCCGGCACCGAAGCCGGCAAGGGCTGGCATGACACCACCGCCAAGGCCGAGCTGTTCAAGGACACGCAGCGCGTGGCCGAGCTGAACGCGACCTTCACGAAGGAGGCCAATGAACTGCTGCGCGTCGCGCAGGCGGGCGATGCGGCGGCGGTGAAGGAGCAGCACGGCAAGCTCGCGCGCTCGTGCAAGTCGTGCCACGACGACTTCCGCAACGCGAACTGATCCAACGAGGAGAACCAGATGATCCATCACCAGAAGAAACTTCTGGCCGCGCTGGCCTGCGCGGCCATCGGGCCGCTGCAGGCCCAGACGGCCGCCTCGGCACCGCGCCCGGCCGAACCCCCCAAGGCGTTCACGTTCTTCGTGACCAGCGAAGGCCTCGGCAAGGGGGCCGACCTCGGCGGCCTGGCCGGCGCCGATGCGCATTGCAGGAAGCTGGCGAGCGCCGTCGGCAACGGCGCGAAAACCTGGCGGGCCTACCTGAGCACGCAGGAGGCGAACGGCCAGCCGGCGGTGAATGCGCGCGACCGCATCGGCGCGGGGCCGTGGACCAATGCGCGCGGTGCCGTGGTGGCGCGCGACCTGGCGCACCTGCACGGCGACACGCTGGAGCTGGCGCGGCTGGGCAGCAACCTGACGCGCAACACGGTGTTCACCGAGAAGAACGAGCCGGTGAAGGGCTCGGGCGACAAGCCGAACCAGCACGACATCCTGACCGGCTCGCAGCCGGACGGGCGCGCATTCGCCGATGCGGCGGACCACACCTGCCGCAACTACGGCAGCAGCGCGGCCGACGGCTCGGCGCAGGTCGGGCATTTCGATCGCACGGGCGGCGGGAACAGCTCGTGGAACTCGGCGCATGCGAGCCGGGGGTGCGGGCAGGAGAACCTGGTGAGCACCGGGGGTGCGGGGCTGTTCTATTGCTTCGCGCTCGACTGAGCGCAAACGGGCTCAACGCTTGAACAGCACGTCCAGCACCACCTGCACCTCCTCGGCCCCACCGGCCGAGCACTTCATGCGCTTGACCGCGCCCTGCACGTACTTGTAGTACTCCTTCGGCCCCGACTGCGGCACCGCGTCGACCACCTGGCTGCCGCGCACCGTGAGGCGCGTGCGCACCGCGCCGACGATGCCGACGCGGTCGAACGCATCGGCCAGCACCTGTTCCAGCACGCCCTGGTAGCCCGGGCACGCGAGGCTGATCTCCTGCTTCGCGACCACCGGCTTCGCCTCCGGGGCCGGCGGCGCAGGCGCTGCGATCACCACCGGCTCCTTCGGCGGCTCGGCCTGCACCGCGGTGATCTGCGGCTCCGGTGCGGCCACTGGCGTCACGTCCGGCGGTGGCATGTAGGCCGGCGGTGGCGGGGCCGGCAGCTTCGGCGCCGGCTGGATCTTCTCGACTTTCGGTGGAGGTGGCGGCGGCGGAGGGGGCGGCGCCTCCGGCACGATGCTCATCTGGATCGGCTTCTTGATCACCTCGACCGCCTCGCGCGCCAGGCCCGATGCCAGTGCATACGCGATCAGCACGTGCAGGCCCAGCACTGCGGCCAGGCCGGCGCCACGGCGCGGACCGGCCTCCCGGTACGAAGGGTTGTCGTCGCGGGCCCGCAGGCCGCCCGACGGGGGAAGTACGGCGCTCATGAAGGCTCCCTGGTTGTCATTCAAACTGCTCGCTGCCGACGACGCCCATGCGGTGCAGCCCGGCCTGGTCGACGGCCACCATCACCTCGGCGAAGCGGTCGTACTTGGTGTGCGCATCGGGGCGCACGTGCAGCTCCGGCGGCTCGGCCTGCGCGGCAGCGGCCTGCAGCCGCGCCTGCAACTCGCGCGCATCGCGCAGCGGCGTGCCGTTCCAGTGCACCGTGCTCGCGCCGTCGATCGCGATCGTCACGACCTCGGGCTTCACTGCGCTGACCGGCGGCGTGCCCACCGGCAGCTGCAGGTTCACGTTGTGCAGCTGGATCGGGATCGTGATGATCAGCATCACCAGCAGCACCAGCATCACGTCGATCAGCGGCGTCGTGTTGATGTCGGCCACCGGTTCCTCGACGACCAGCGTGCGGCGTGTCTTCTTCGTGCGTTGCATCGCGCTCATCCCCTCGGCGGCGGTTCGGTGATGAAGCCGACCTTCAGGATGCCGGCGCGCTGGCAGGCCAGCAGGATGCGGCCGACCGGCGCGTAGTCGCCGCGCGCATCGCCGCGGATGTGCACCTCGGGCTGCGGGGTCTGCGCCGCGATCCTCTTCAGCCGCTGCTGCAGGTCGTCGCGGCCGGCGATGCGGGCATCGAACCAGAAGGTGCCGCCCTGCGCATCGACCGAGATCACCACGTCTTTCGGCGTGCTCTCGCGCAGCGCGTTGCTGCGCTTCGGCAGCTCCACCGGCACCGAGAAGTTCGCGACCGGGATCGTGATCAGGAAGATGATCAGCAGCACCAGCATCACGTCGACCAGCGGCGTGGTGTTGATCGCGGCCACCACCTGCTCTTCACCGCCGCCGCCCGGGGCGGCCAGGTTCATCGCCATCGCGCGACCCTCAGGCGGGCTGGCCGGACAGCAGCACCGAATGCAGCTCGCCCGAGAAATCGCGCACCTCGTCCATCACCGCGCTGTTGCGGCGCAGCAGCCAGTTGTAGCCGAGCACCGCCGGCACCGCGACCGCGAGGCCGATGGCCGTCATGATCAGCGCCTCGCCGACCGGGCCGGCCACCTTGTCGATCGAGGCCTGGCCGGCGATGCCGATCGCGGTGAGCGCGTGGTAGATGCCCCAGACGGTGCCGAACAGGCCGATGAAGGGCGAGGTCGAGCCGACCGTCGCGAGGAAGCTCAGGCCCGACGACAGGCTGCGCTGCACGCGTTCGGTCGCGCGGTGCACGGCGAGGTCGACCCAGTCGTTGAAGTCGACCTTGGCATGCAGGCCGCTGTGCTTCTTCGTCGCGGCGAGGCCGCTTTCGGCGATGAAGCGGAACGGGCTGCGCTCGGCCAGCTGCGTGGCGCCGGCCTGCACCGTGCCGGCGTTCCAGAAGTCGCGTGCGGCGCGCTTGGCATGGCCGCCGATGCGCAGTTGTTCGAGCAGCTTGGTGATGATCACGTACCAGCTGCCGATGCTCATCACCGCGAGGATCACGAGCACCGTCCTGGCGACACCGTCGCTCTGCGTCCAGAGGGCTTGCAGGCCGTACGGGCTGTCGGTGGCGGCGCCGCCTTGCGCGCAGGCGGCGGTGGCGACGAAGATCGATGCGGCCAGCAGCAGCGCGCGGCGCAGGAACGAAGACGAGCTCATCGGGGTGATCCGGAAGTGAAGGTGCGAAGGCGCAGTGTGGACAGCCGCGCGGGCGGCGGGAACAAAGCGTTTGGCAGTTCGTTATGACCGCAGTCCGCGTTGCGCGGGCGGTTTGCTGGGCTTACACCAGCGGTTGCTGCGAAGGCCGCACCCGGAGGTCGATCCGGGTCTATTTCACGTCAGGAGCGGGGCCACAACACCCACAGCCGCAGCGGCTGCTTCATCCGACCCGCCTGCTGCTCGGCGGTATCACCCCACCCCCAGAAGTAATCAGCGCGCACCGCCCCGGTGATCGCGGTGCCGGTGTCCTGCGCCATCACCGCGCGGCGCAGCAGCGTCGCGCTCAGCGGCTCGGTCGCGTCGACCCACACCGGCGTGCCGTACGGGATGCTCTGCGTGTCGACCGCGATCGAGCGCCCCGGCGTCAGCGGTACGCCCTGGCCGCCCTTCGGACCGAGCTGCGGATCGGGCAGCGGCTCCTCGCGGAAGAAGATCACCCGAGGGTTGGCCCACAGCATCTCGTGGAGCCGCTTCGGGTTCTTGCGCGCCCAGGCCTTGATCGACGGCCACGAGGCCTGCTCCAGCGTCAGCTCGCCCTGGTCGACCAGCCAGCGGCCCACCGACTTGTACGGCTGGTCGTTGTGCGCCGCGAACGCGACGCGCAGCAGCTTGCGGGTGCCGTCGGCCTCGGTCAGCTGCAGCCGGCCCGAGCCCTGGATCTGCAGCACCAACGCGTCGAGCGGGTCGGCGATGTACGCCAGCTCGCGGCCGCGCAGCGCGGCCTTCGCGGCCGGCACGGTGTCGAGCTGCTGGCGCGTCCAGTAGGGCTTGCGCGCGGCCAGGTCGGCCGGCGGTGCGTACAGGGGGATGCGGAAGGCGCCGCGCGGCACGCGGCTCGCCTCGACCAGCGGCTCGTAGTAGCCGGTCATCAGGCCCTCGGTCGCACCCTCGAGCGATTCGACGCGCCACGGCTGCACGCGGTTCTGCAGGAATACGCGCACGCTGCCGTCGGTGATGGTGCTGAGCTTCTGCGCGTCGGCGCACAGCTTGGTCCAGTCGGGGCCCGGCTTCTCGCAGCTGCGCAGCAGCGCGGGCCACAGCTCGGCGGTGCTGTCGAACTCCCAGCCGGGCAGGTCGGTCCAGGCGGCGCCGACCCAGCGGCTGCGCGCGCGCGTCAGCACCGGCGGCTTGTCGCCGGGGAGCGAGGGCGTGGTGGTCGGCGGGGTCGAGGAGGCCGGCGCATTGGCGGCCGGCTCCGGCGGAACCGGCGCCACGGGAGGGTATTGCAGGCTCGCGCAGCCGGCGAGCGCGCCTAGAATCGCCGCCGCCATCCACCAGCGGCCGCGGCCAGGGAACATCGTCATGGGTCTGATTCTCCTCGAAGCGCTGGGCGCGCTCGCGGTGCTGCTGCTGATCGTGTGGTGGACGATGTTCTCGGGGCGCAAGAAGGGCGAGCGTCGCGACGACGACCGCTGACGACCGTCGCGGTCAGCCCTTCGGCGGCACGATGAACGACCCCGGCCGCTGCCACAGCCGCCGGCGGATCGCGCGGTAGATGCGGCTGCGGTCGGTGAGCCGGATGCCGCGCGAGCGCAGCGCCACCTTGAACGCGAGGAAGAAGCTCACCGCGAGGTTCAGCCCGCCCGTCACCGCGATGCCGGCCAGGCACCACCAGAACGGCGCCTGGTGCAGGATGTCGAAGCCGAGCGCGCCGACCGCCGCGGCGAGCTGCCCGGTCGACAGCGTCACGTGCCGCACCTCGATCGGCAGCGCGAAGAAGCTCGCGACCGCCGGCACCAGGCCGAGCATCAGCCCGAGCGAGATGTTCGCGGTCAGCCCCGAGATGTTGTTGCGCCAGTAGAGCGACCAGCGCTGCGCGCGCGCCGACCCGAGCCGCGCGACGATGCGCGGGTTCCACGCGATCGCGCTGTCGAGCCGGTGCCAGACGAACCAGTTCTCGACCCAGCCCGCGATGATCGAGCTGGCGAACAGCAGCACGCCGGTGAAGGCCGCGTACAGCGGCGTCGGCCCGAGCAGCGACAGCGTGTCCAGCACGTGCTGCGCGTCCTTCGCGCCGATCAGTGGCGCGCCGAACGCGGCCGCCCACGCGAACTGCGCCGTCAGCACCAGCGGCGTCACGAGCGCGAGGTTGCCGAGGATGCCGGCCGCCTGCGAGCGGATCAGGTGCGCGACCTCGTCGACGAAGCCCTCCACCGCCGCGTCGTTCGACACGTCGTCGAGCCGGGCCGCCATCGCCGGCGCGGTCATCGCCGGCTGCTTGGTCGCCACCGTCCAGTGCATCAGGTGGATCAGCACGAAGCTGCCGGCGTAGTTGACGCCCGCGAAGAAGCCGGCCCAGAAGGTCGACAGCCCGAGCGCCAGCACGAAGAACTTCATGAACGTGGTGCCGGCCAGCACCGCGCCGCCGCCGGCCGCGGCGCGCAGCATCTGCCGGTACTCGCTGCGGTCGCGGGTGATGTAGTGCTCGCCGGTCTCGGCGCTGCGCTCGGCCACCTTGCGCGCGAGCAGCGAGTAGTGCCGCGCGAACAGAGCGCGGATGCTGCGCCGCTCCTCGGCGGTGCGCACCAGCGCGGCGGTCAGGCGCGTGATGTCGCGCCCGGGCTCCGGGCTCAGCACGCAGATCAGCAGCTCCTCGATGCGCTGCGTGCGCTCGCGCAGCTGCTCGACGGCGAACACCACGTCGACCGACACGCCGTGCGCCTCCAGGTGCAGGTGCACGCTGTCGGCGCAGCGCCGGCAGGTGTCGAGCAGCGCGCGCAGGTACTGCGCCTCGCGCAGCAGCGCCGGCGTGTCGCCGCCCTCGGCGTGCGCGCGGATCTGCTCGGCCACCAGCGCCAGCTGGCGGAACGGCTGCGACACCAGCAGCTCGGGGCTCATGCGCTGGCGCACTGTCGGCGTGAAGCCGGTCGCGCGGATCGCGCTGGCCAGGAAGGTTATCGCGTCGAGGAAGGGGGCGCGCCAGTTCGGCCCGATGGAGGCCGGTGCGGCCGAGGCTGCCGCCGCGGGGGCGAGCAGCGCGGTCAGGCGCTCGAGCGTCGGGTCGTCCAGCGCATCGAGCCACAGTGCATCGCTCGGCTGCGGGAACAGCAGGCCGAACAGCTCGGCCAGGTCGGTGGTGGCCGGCGTGCCGGGCAGCAGGCGCAGCCGCAAGCGCTGACCGAGTTCGCCGGACAGGTCGCGGCGCGGCGAGAAGCCGAAGTCGGCCAGCAGCGCCGCCACGTCCACCTCGCGCCAGAAGCGCGCGAGCAGCGCCGCGATCTCGGCCTGGTGCTCGGGGTGGCGCTCCAGCACGTTCAGCAGGTGGCGCAGGCGCAGCAGCGGCATCGGCGTGGCGGTGGTCGATGCCGCGTCGGCCGGCAGCGTCGCATGGCGCAGCCATTCGAGCAGGCGGATCAGCCACAGGTGGCGCTCCGGCAGCGAAGCCGAGGCGTCGGCCGCGTTCAGCAGCGCGCTCAGGTCCCACGGGCCCGGCCGGGCCTTGCCTTGCGCCTTCGACGACGCCTTCTTCCGCCCGAACATCGCGCCGGCCGTCAGTGCAGCGTCGACGCGAGCGACAGGCCGAACTCCGGCACCGGCGCATCGAACGGCGTCGCGTCCTCGGTCATGCAGAAGAAGGTGCCGCGCATGCTGCCCTGCGGCGTGGCCAGCCGCGTCCAGCTGGTGTATTCGTGGCTGTCGCCCGGTTGCAGCAGCGGCTGCTGGCCGACGACGCCCAGGCCGCGCACCTGCTCGACGCGCCCCTGGCCGTCGGTGATGACCCAGTGCCGCGCGATCAGCTGCGCCGCGACATCGCCGCTGTTGCGCACCGTGATCGTGTAGGCGAAGGCGTAGTGGCCGGTGGCGGCGTTCGACTGCTCGGGCAGGTGACGCACGACGACCGAGCAGGTGAATTCAGGATGGGCCATGGACGGGGATTCTAGGAGCCGGGCATGGCAGGTTCGTGGCCCGCCTAAAATCCCGCCCTTCCGCGACAGCCCGGCAGTACCGCATGACCACCTTCCGCATCGCCCCCAGCATCCTGTCGGCCGACCTGGCCCGCCTCGGCGAGGAGGTGCGCAACGTCATCGCCGCCGGCGCCGACTGGATCCACTTCGACGTGATGGACAACCATTACGTGCCGAACCTGACCTTCGGGCCGATGATCTGCGAGGCCGTGCGCCGGCACGCGGTGCGCCCCGACGGCACGCCGGTGCCGCTCGACGTGCACCTGATGGTGCAGCCGGTCGACCCGCTCGCGCTCGCGTTCTGCAAGGCCGGCGCGACCACCGTCACCTTCCACCCCGATGCCAGCACGCACGTCGATCGCACGATCCAGCTGATCCAGGCCGAGGGCTGCAAGGCCGGCCTCGTCTTCAACCCGGCGATGCCGCTGTCGGTGCTCGAGTACGTGATCGACAAGATCGACCAGGTGCTGATCATGAGCGTGAACCCCGGCTTCGGCGGCCAGAGCTTCATCCCGATGGCGCTGAAGAAGATCGAGCAGGCGCGCCGCCTGATCGACGCCAGCGGGCGCGACATCCGGCTCGAGGTTGACGGCGGCATCAAGGTCGACAACATCCGCCGCGTCGCCGATGCTGGCGCCGACACCTTCGTCGCCGGCAGCGCGATCTTCGGCCACCCCGACTACCAGGCTGTCATCGATGCGATGCGGCGCGAACTGCAGGCGGCATGAAGTTGGGCGCCGTGACCCAACACGGTGCTTTGTTCGGGGAAACAATCGAAAACCCCGTGAATTCTTCTGGCCTGACAGTGGTATTTTTCGCCCTGGCGAATGACGCCAAGCCAGCACGGAAGCCTGTTCGAGGGAGCTTCCCGGCGAGCAAGCTGAAAACGTAACCTCTTGTCAGGAAAGCGATTTTCCGGGTTTTTCCTCGGGTTTTGCCCGCATTGACGGGTGGTATTACTGGTACTAAACTGGTACCTAATGGGTCGTTTTGTGCCATGTACTTGTTGCAGGCACGCTGCTTGCCTAAGCCGCGCAGGCCCTTTATCTGCACAGGAGTTCGCGTCCGATGAATTTTTCGCAGCGACAACGCGATCCCCGGCGTCACATCGTCGGGATCGGGTTTGTCATTTTGTTTCACGCGGCGATCGTGTATGCGTTGCTGACGGGGCTGGCCAAGAAGGTGGTCGACGTGGTTCGCGCGCCGATCGAGACGAAGGTGATCGAAGAGATCAAGAAGCCGCCACCGCCGCCGGAGGTGGTGGTGCCGCCGCCGCCGAAGCTGGAGGCGCCGCCGCCGCCGTTCATTCCGCCGCCGGAGGTGCAGGTGGCGGTGCCGCCGCCGGCGCAGCCGACGATCACGGCGAGCACGCCGGTGCCGCCGCCGGCCGCACCGATGGCGCCTGTGGCGCCGCCTGCCGCAGCGCCTGCGCCTGCAGCGCCGCCGGCGCCGGTGTCGGCCGCGGTAGTGTGCTCGAACTACTCGACGGTGATGGGCGACTCGGGGTTCCCGCGCGAGGCGATCCGCCAGGGGCTGGACAAGGGCGAGGTGCTGATCCAGTTCACGCTGAGTGCCAGTGGCGAGGTCAAGGACATGAAGGTGCTGAAGTCGACGCACCCGGTCTTTGCGCGCAACAGCCTGAGGCTGGTGAGCGAATACAAGTGCCAGGGCCAGGGCAAGGACGTGCTGGTGCAGGTGCCGTTTGGCTACAAGCTGGAATGAACGCCTGAGCTGATCCCRCTCGATCACTGACTTTCGTTGCGACGAGGGCCCTGACCGGGGCCATGAATTCACAAATTTCTCTAGAGATTGGAAACACCATGTCTTTGTTTTCTCTGCGCTCGCTGGCTACCGCGTTGAGCTTGGCCGTTGCCTCCGCCGCCTTCGTGGCGCCCCAGATCGTTCACGCGCAGGCGTCGGCCCCGGCGGCTGAAGCGCCGGCCGTGGTGGCAGCCCCGGCGGCGCCGGTGGCGGTGCCGGGCGCGGTGACGAAGGAGTCGGTGGACAACCCGTACGGGCTGAGCGCGCTGTGGGCGCAAGGCGACTTCGTGGCGCGCGGCACGCTGATCATCCTGGTGATCATGAGCATGGGCAGCTGGTACATCCTGGTGACCAAGCTGTTCGAGAGCTTCAAGATCAGCGGCGAGGCGCGTGCGGCGCGCAAGACCTTCTTC
>NZ_JBFUFQ010000005.1:0-79117 GCF_056403355.1 Rhizobacter sp. P2_H3
GGCCGGCCGCGTGCGCCCGCGCTGGCCGGCGCGCGGCGATGCCGTCGCATTGCGCCCGTATGTGTCGGTCGTGCAGGCCGCACGCGGCGCGCTGCGCGACGACGCGCTGCGCGAGCAGGTGCAGGGCCGCGCCATCGTGATCGGCGCGAGCGCCGTGCTGAGCGACCGCGTGCAGACACCGCTCGGCCCACGCTGGGCGCCGGCCGCGCTCGCGCAGGTGCAGTCGGCGCTGGCCAC
This sequence comes from Rhizobacter sp. P2_H3, assembly GCF_056403355.1. Classification (NCBI taxonomy): domain Bacteria; kingdom Pseudomonadati; phylum Pseudomonadota; class Betaproteobacteria; order Burkholderiales; family Sphaerotilaceae; genus Rhizobacter; species Rhizobacter sp. P2_H3. The sequence goes on from NZ_JBFUFQ010000005.1 coordinate 238, forward strand.
CGGCGCGCTGTTTGCGCCGCCGCGGCCCCCGCTCGATGCGCTGTGGTGGCTGGCCGCGCTGCTGCCCGGCCTGGTCGCGCTGCGGCGCGGCGCGCTGCATTCGCATGCCGACCTGGGCTGGAGCGCCGTCACGCTGCTCGGGCTGCTGCTGCTCGATGCAGCCGGCGTGCTGTGGCGCTCGCAGCTGTCGAACCTGCTGCCGGTGCTGGTGGTGCCGGCCTGCTTCGCGGCGCTGTCGCACTGGCAGGGCCGGCGCGTGCTGCGCGCCGAGCGGCTGCAGCTGGAGCGCGAGCGCGCCGGTGCCGAGGCGGCGAGCCGCATGAAGAGCGAGTTCCTCGCGCACATGAGCCACGAGATCCRCACGCCGATGAACGCGCTGCTCGGCTCGGCCGAGCTGCTCGCGCAGACCAAGCTCGATGAGCGCCAGGGCCGCCACGTCGCGCTGTTCCAGTCGGCCGGCGCGAGCCTGATGGAGATCCTGAACGACCTGCTCGACCTGTCGAAGATCGAGGCCGGGCTGCTGGAGCTGCACCCCCAGCCGTTCTCGCTGGTCGAGCTGGTCGCGAGCCAAACGGTGCTGTTCGAGGCGCGCGCGTCGCAGAAGGGACTGCGGCTGCTGACGCAGTTCGACCCCGAGCTGCCGGCGGTCGTCAACGGCGATGCGCCGCGCCTCGCGCAGGTGCTGCGCAACCTGCTGGGCAATGCCGTCAAGTTCACGCACCGCGGCAGCGTGACGCTGGCGGTGCACCGGGTGGCGGATGCACCGGGGGTTCTGCGCTTCGAGGTGCGCGACAGCGGCATCGGCATCCCGGCCGACCGCCAGCGCACGATCTTCGAGGCCTTCACGCAGGCCGACAGCGGTGTCGCGCGGGCCTATGGCGGCACCGGGCTGGGCCTGACGATCAGCAGCCGGCTGGTGGCTCTGATGGGCGGGCGCATCGGCGTCGACAGCCGCGAGGGCGAGGGCTCGTGCTTCCACGTCGAGCTGTCGCTGCCCGTCAGCACCGAGGCGCCGGTGGTGGTGTGGGCGCCCAGCACGCCCGAGCCGGCCGGCGTGATGCAGAGCTCGCTGCGCATCCTGCTGGCCGACGACAACCCGCAGAACGTGCTGCTGGTGCAGGCCTACCTCGAAGGCGAGGGCCACCGGCTGGACGTGGTGCACGACGGCGCGGCGGCGGTCGAGCGCTTTGCGGCGCAACCGTACGACCTGGTGCTGATGGACGTGCAGATGCCGGGCATGGACGGCTACCAGGCGACGGCCGCGTTGCGCGCGCTGGAGCGGCGGCGCGGCAGCGCACCGGTGCCGGTGGTGGCGCTGACCGCGAACGCGCTGCCCGACGACGAGCGGCGCAGCCTGCAGGCCGGCTGCCAGGCGCACCTGACGAAGCCGTTCTCGCGCGCGCAGCTGCGCCGCGTGATCGCCCGGCTGACCGGCTCGGCGGAGCAGCTGATGCCGGCCGACCGACCCGAGATCGCGGCCTTCGCCAACGCGCCGCCGCCGTTGCCGGCGCTGGCGGCCCTGCCCGGCTTCGACCTCGCGACGGCGCTCGCCCGCATGGAAGGCCAGACCGCGCTCTACCTGCGCGTGCTGCAGGCGGCGCGTGACGCGCTCGCGGCGTGGAACGGCCGCTTCGCCGCGGCGCAGGCGGCCGGCGACGCCGGACAGGTGCTGCGGCTGGCGCATGACCTGAAGTCGACGGCAGCGACCTTGGGCGCCGTGCCGTTGGCGACGGCCGCGGCGCACATGGAAGGCTTGCTGCGCCAGAACACGGCGGTGCCACCCGAGTTGGTCGTCGAGGTGAAGGCGCAGATGGAGCTTCTGCTGTCGGTGCTGACCGAGATGTGAAGCCCCCTTGTTTGCTGAACAGCAAATCAGCCACTTTTGCATAAGTTATGGGTTTTTTACTTATTTGCTGATCAGCAAATCCAAATCTAGAATGCGCCGATGGGTATCGGCACCGCGTCACCAAACCAACTGCTCGATCAGTTCATGCTGTCGCTCGGCAAGGCGACAGGCAAGGCGGTCGACCTCAAGCAGGCCGCTTTCGACAGCGATGGCCCCCACGGGTGGATGCGGCTGGAATCGGGGCACCTCCTGGCCTTCGAGTACAGGCGCGCCACCTATCCCCGCGACGTCCGCGAGGTGGTCTTCAAGCGGCAACAACGCCAGAGCAAGCCGACGGGATCGAACCAGCCCCCGGCCGACCAAGTGGTGTTGCTCAGCCCCCACCTGACGGAAGCGGCGCGCACCCTGCTTCGCGAAAGCAACTTCGGCTACTTCGACGGCAGCGGCAGCATGCACTTGGCGTTCGGCGACCTGTTGATCCACATCGACCGCCCGTCGCCCAAGCAGGCAGCACGCCGCACGCAGTCGATCTACCAAGGTGCCAGCGGCGCGGTCGTGCTCGCACTGCTGGAAGCACGCGGTGCCTGGTACGCCGGAGGCGAGCTGGCCGTCCGCAGCGGAACCTCCACCTTCACGGTGTCGCAGACGGTGAACGAGCTGGCCCGACAGGAACTGATCGAGACGAAAGGCGCCGGTCGCGCACTGCAGCGCCGCCTGATCAACCCCGGCAAGGTTCTCGACGAATGGGTCGCGGCGAATCGATCCCGGCGTGACTCGACTTCGCACGGGTATCTGTTCGCGCAGGATCCAGCTGCGCTGCTTCGCGCCGTGGCGGAGAAGATCGGGCGAGAGCCCGGAACGTTCATCACCGGCGCGGCAGCGGCCAACCACCACGCGCCGTGGCTGACGAACATCGACGTGGTCGACGTGGTCGTCCCGCCTGGAACCTCGCAGACCGTCGCCACGGCGCTCGGCCTCAAGCCTGCGAAAGCCGGCTTCAACGTGCGTCTCATCGAACGCGCCGTGACGGGCCGCTCGTCCATGGTGCCCGGCCAGGTGGGCGACGCCGCCTGCCACTTCGCGAGCCCGATCGTGGCCTACGCCGACACGCTGGATGGCCGCGGTCGCAACAACGAACTGGCGCAGCATCTGCGAGCCACCGTGCTCAGCGTCGATCAGAAGGCCGACCATGACGAGCAACAAGCCGGCGACCGCTGACGGCTACACCGAGGTGCAGACCCTCGCCTGCGAACAGGCCTTGGTCAATCTGTTGCGAGGTTTCGGCACCCTCAAGGACACGATTCGCCTCGTCGGCGGCCTGGTGCCGCGGTACCTGACCCCGCCACAGGACGACCCTTTCGTGCCGGCCCATGCGGGCACGCAGGACGTCGATGTCGTTTTGAATCTCCAGGTCCTGGCCGATGAAGGTGCGTACTCGACGCTGGCCGAGCAGTTGCAGGCCCTGAAGTTCGAGCGCGCGACAAACGCCGCCGGTGTACCCGTGAACTGGCGCTGGCAACGGCGCGTCGGACATCACCAGCACGTGGTCGTCGAGTTCCTGCAGGACCCGCTCGACGAGCCCGTCGAACGCCGCGTCGGCGCGGTGCCGGCGGAAGGCATTTCGGCGGTCCGCATCCCGCACTGCGGCGTGGTCCACCAGTGGTACCGCGAGATCGAAATCACCGCCGAGCTCTTCGATGGCGGCGGCAAGGCCACCGAGGTCGTGCGCTTCGCCGATCTCGTCGCCTTCATCCTGCTGAAGGCCCTGGCCTGCGGACAACGCAACGAGCCGAAGGATGTGGGGGACCTGCTGCACGTGCTGCGCTATGCCGGCCCGCTCGAAGAAACCGCTGCACTCTTCGCGCAGCGCATGGCCACCGGCTTTCACGCTGACGCCTTCCGGCAGACGCTGTCCACCTTGCGCCGCCGATTCTGCGATGGAGATGGCGTGGAAGGGCATGAACGCGATGGGCCGATGCAGTACGCACGGTTCCTGTACGGCGACGATCCGGATCTGGAGCAGGAACGTGCCAGGGAACGCCTCTTCGCCGCAGGAGCGGTCACCCGCTTCCTTGAACTCGTCGAGCGCTCATCCCGCCGCTGACGGCGCGACGCCGACATTCGGCGACACACGAACCCACAAGTACTTTACGAAGGCCCGCAGAGCGAGCCGCCATGCGGCCTGGCGCCGACCGAGGTGAGGACGGACGCGGTTCCTGACACCGATCCGTCATGCGCGCTCCCTAGAGTCCGCCGCGCTCACCCACCACCCGGACCCTGCCATGCGAAGCATCATCACCGCACCAGCCCTCTCGACGTCCCGCACCGCCTCGCTGACCCTGCTCGCCGCCGCCGTGCTCGCGGCCTGCGGCGGCAGCGACAGCTCGTCGCCCGCGCCCACGCCCACCGTCAGCGGCGTCGTCACCGCGACGAACTTCGTCGCCGGCAGCGCCACCGAGCCGACCATCAAGGCCGCCTACTACCAGGGCGCCAAGGTCTGCGTCGACGCCAACGCGAACGGCCTCTGCGAGGCGAGCGAGAACCCGGTCACGACCGATGCCAACGGCAAGTTCACGATCGCGATGGCCACCAACGCCGCGCTGATCGCCGACATCGGCACCGACGCCGTCAACACCGCGAGCGGCGCCAAGGTCGCCAGCCGCGACGTGCTGCGCGCCTCGCTCGACCAGGTCGTCGAGCAGGCCGGCGGCACGATCGTGATCAGCCCGCTGTCGTCCGAAGTGCTGCGCACGATGGAAGCCAACGGCAGCACCTACGCCGCCGAGAAGCAGAACCTGGCCGACCGCATCGGCGTGAGCGCGGCCCACCTGCTGGCCGATGTCAACGGCGTCACCGGCACCGAGCAGGCCGCGATGCTCGCCGAGGCCAAGGTGCTGGACAACCGCTTCACCTTCGCGATCACCAAGCTCGACCGCGGCGACCTCTATCCCGATGCGCTGGCCGTCCCCGGCGGCGACCCGCGCCTGACCGGCGCCGCGAACGTGACGCAGGCCACCGCGCCGACCGCGGCCGACACGCGCGCGAAGATCACCTTCGCGCAGGCCGAGCAGGCCGCGTTCAACCTCGAAGGCATCCCGCGCTACGACAACGTGTTCGTCGTGATGCTCGAGAACAAGGCCACCTCGTCGATCGCCGGCTCGGCCTTCGCACCGAAGATCAACGCGCTGCTGAAGGCCGGCAACCAGCTGACCTCGTACTACGCGACCGGCAACCCCAGCGAGCCGAACTACACCGCGCTCGGCGGCGGCGACGACTTCGGCATCACCGACGACAGCCAGTGGAACTGCGACGCCACCGGCGACAACGCCGTCAAGGACCTGCCGTTGCCGGACAAGACCCAGGCCGGACTGCAGAGCTCGCCGTTCGCCGCCACCTGCACGCAGGCCGTCGGCGTGAACCACAACATCACCGCGCCGAACCTGTTCAACGCACTGAGCGCGGCCGGCCTGACCTGGCGCACCTACAACGAGTCGATGAACCCGGGCCAGGACTACCGCACCGACAGCGTGGCCGATGCCGCAGTGGTCGCCGCCGACCACATGTACGCGCCGGGCACGCTCGCCGGCAACACCGTGCAGATCGGCACCCCCAACCTGAACCTGCCGATGCCGGCCGGCCTGTACAAGACCAAGCACCACCCGGGCATGGCCTACCAGAACGTGCGCAGCGCGCCGGAATGGAAGTACAGCAACCGCACGATGGGCGGCGGCCAGTGGGATGCGGTGCTGAAGAACGGCACGGCCTACACCGTGCCGGCCAACTACGACGTCGACCAGCTCGGCACCGACCTCGCGAGCGGCAACGTCGGCACGCTGAACTTCCTGGTGCCCGACCAGTGCGACGACATGCACGGCATCACCGTCAAGGGCGACGTGGCGGGAGGCGCCACCGGCGTCACCGCGAGCGACTGCGCCAGCGTGGCCAACAACGTGCCGGTGGCCACCGGCGGCAACATCATCGCCCGCGGCGACAACTATGTGGACGCGCTGGTCAAGCGCATCCAGGCCTCGCCGATCTGGAAGAACCCGAACCGCCGCGTGGCCATCGTGCTGATGTTCGACGAAGGCAATGCGACCAGCGGCTTCAACTCCTGCTGCGGCTGGAACGTGGCCAACAGCGCGGTGGCCAAGCCGCTGAAGCAGAACGCCGACGGCAGCTTCTCGCCGGATGCGACGATCAACAACTACACGCGCGGCAACCGCGGGCACGGCCAGAGCATCTTCGGCATCCTGAGCAACCAGGCCGCGGCACCGAAGGGCATCAGCGACAGCGACGCCTACAGCCACTTCTCGCTGGTGCGCACCTTCCAGGACATGTTCCAGCTCGCCGACCCGGCGGTGGACGGCTCGTACATGAACCGCTCGAAGTACACCGAGCACTTCATCGCGGCCAACATCATGAACCTGCCCGAGTTCGCCGGCAGCGCCGACACCCACTTCGACGCGGTGCGGCCGATCAACCACGCCTTCGTCGCACCGGCCACCTACACGGCCAAGCAGTCGGCCGACGTGACGACCGCGGCGCAGATCGGCCCGGACAGCCAGCAGACCGGCGTCTGGTCGTTGAAGTAACTCCTCCGACAGCAACGCAGCACCGCCGCCGGGCACGGCAACCCGTGGCCGGCGGCCGCTCCACCATGCACACCACCCTGCTCCACCGGGCCGCGGCACTGACCGCGGCCTTCGCACTGGCAACGGCGCTGGCCGCCTGCGGCGGGCGCAACGCGCCGACCGAGGCGACGGCTGCCGCCTCGACACCCGCGCTCGCGGCCAGCTCGCTCAGCCTGGCCGCCCAGGTCGGCGAGAAGATGTTCGTCGACACCTCGCTGTCCGGCTCCGGTCAGATGGCCTGCGCCACCTGCCATGACCCGAAGAATGCGCACGCGCCGTCCAACGACCTCGCGGTGCAGGCCGGCGGCGCCGACCTGAAGGCCAGCGGCACGCGCGCCGTGCCGTCGCTGCGCTACAAGGAAGTCACGCCGCCGTACGCCGACCTGCTCGACAACCCCGACGGCATCAGCGTGCCCGGCCCGGGCGGCGGTTTCGCCTGGGATGGTCGCGCGCCGACGCTGGCCGCGCAGGCGCAGATGCCGCTGCTGGCCGCCAACGAGATGGCGAATGCCGACGCGGCCGCGGTGGTCGCGAAGCTGAAGGCCGGCCCCTATGCGGAGCTGTTCCGGCAAGCCTTCGGCGCCGGCGTGTTCGACGACACCGCCGCCGCGTTCTCGAAGGCCGGGCTCGCGCTGCAGGCCTACCAGCTGGAGGACCGCAGCTTCCACCCGTACTCCAGCAAGTACGACCTGTACGCCGCCAACAAGATCGGCGGCACGCTGACGCCGGCCGAGGTGCGCGGCCTCAAGGTCTTCGCCGACCCGAAGGTGGGCAACTGCGCCTCGTGCCACTACCAGGGCGCGGGGCTGAACGGCAGCTCGGCGCTGTTCACCGACTTCTCGTACGAGGCGATCGGCGTGCCGCGCAACCCGGCGATCCCGGCCAATGCCGACGCGGCGTATGTCGACCTCGGCCTGTGCGGCCCGCTGCGCAGCGACCACCCGCCGGCCGCAGGCAACACCTTCTGCGGCATGGTGAAGGCGCCGACGCTGCGCAACGTGGCGACCCGCAAGGCCTTCTTCCACAACGGCGTGATGCACTCGCTGGAGCAGGTGATCCGCTTCTACAACACGCGCGACACCTGGCCGGAGATCTGGTACCCGACGGTCGGCGGCAAGCCGCGCGCCAAGCCCGATGCGGGCTTCCCGACCTACGGCCTCGTCACGACGCAGTACACCGGCGGCACCGTGAAGAAATACGACGACCTGCCGCCGCAGTTCGTCGCCAACATCGACACGCAGATGCCGCTGGACGGCCGCCAGGCCCACAGCGCACCGCCGATGAGCGAACAGAACGTCGTCGATCTGATCTGCTTCCTGAACACGCTGACCGACGGCTACCAGCCGCCCGCGTCGGCCCCGACCACCGGACCTTGCACGCAATGAACCCACTCTCGCTTCGACTGCTCGCCCTGATGGGCGCCGTGCTCGCCATCGCCGGCTGCCACCCGGCCCCCGACCAGGCCACCTTCACGGCCGCGATGAACAGCTACCTCGCCCAGCGCGGCGACCTGTGCCTGGGCAAGTCCACCTGGCCGATCGACGTGACGCAGCACGAGATCGATGTCGGCGGCCGCAATGCGCGGCAGATGCCGCCGCTGGAGCGGCTCGGCCTCGTCAGCTCCAGCGTCGCCGAGGTCGTCGTCGACGACGAGGGCACGAAGCACGAGATGAAGGTGCGCCGCTTCGAGCTCACCGACGCCGGCAGGCGCTACCTGGTGCAGCGCGATGCGAAGACGCGCGATTTCTGCGCCGCGCACCTGACGCTGGACCGCGTCGTCGGCTGGAAGCTCGACCGCGGCGAGCGCGGCCCCGACACCCATGCGCTGGTGACCTACACCTACCGGATCGACGCCGCGCCGTGGACCGGCGACAGCGAGATCCAGAAGGTGTTCCCGGTGGTGGCCGGGATGGTGCGCGGGGCCGGCACGACGCAGCTGGAGGAGAACTTCGTGCGCACCGAACGGGGCTGGGTCGCGGTGGACCTGTTGGGCGCATGAGCAACGCAGCCTCGCAGTTGCGCTTCACGCCGGCGCTCGGCGACTGGGTCGCGCAACACCTGGCGCAAGGGCAATCGCCTGCCGCGCTGGTCGACGCGATGTGCGAGCGCCAGGTGGCGCCGGACGCAGCCCGGGCCATCGTCGACGCGTTCGTGCGGGCGCGCGAGCGCGGCACGCCCTTGCCGATCGACACCGTCGATGCGCAGGCGCCGCGCGCGCGGCTGGCCGACGGGCCGGTGATCGAAGTGGACGATCGCCGCATCCGCGTCGCGATGCGCACCGATGCGCCGTTGATCGCCGTTCTGCAGGGCGTGCTGGACGCCGATGAGTGCGAGGCCCTGATCGCGCTCGCCCGGCCGCGCCTGAAGCCGTCGACGCTGGTCGACCCGATGAGCGGGCGCGACGTGCGCAGCGGCCTGCGCGCCAGCCTCGGCATGTTCTTCCGGCCCGCCGAGACGCCGTTGATCGAGCGGCTGGACAGCAGGCTCGCCGCGCTGATGGGGCTGCCCGCCTCGCACGGCGAAGGCCTGCAGCTGCTGCACTACCCGGTCGGCGCCGGCAGTGCGCCGCATTTCGACTTCCTGCAGCCGGTCAACGAGGCCAACCGCGCGTCCATCGCGCGCAGCGGCCAGCGCATCAGCACGCTGGTGTGCTACCTGAACGACGTGGCCGGCGGCGGCGAGACCGATTTTCCGCAACGCGGCCTGCAGGTGACGCCGCAGCGCGGCCACGCGGTGGTCTTCGAGTACGACGGGCGGGACGAGCGCTCGCTGCATGCGAGCCGGCCGGTGCTCGCCGGCGAGAAGTGGGTGGCGACGAAGTGGATGCGCGAGCGGCCGTTCATCAGCCAATGACGATCAGTCGGCGATCAACTCCGCCTGCGGCAGCATCGCGCCGCGGAACACCTCGAAGATCAGCATCAGCGGCCCCTCGGGCGTGACGATGCGGTAGGCCCGGCTCGCCCGCGGATCCGGCAGGCCGACCACCTTCCACAGCCCCGATTCGAGCGCCGGTTCGCTCTCGATCGCCTGGCGCTGCACGAACAGGCGCGCCAGCAGGTGGCCGATCGGCGCGGCGCCTTCGTCGAGGCCGCGCAGGAACCAGTCCGGCACCGCATCGAGCCGCGTGTACGACAGGTTGTCCATCAGCACGCGGCCGCCGGCCACCAGGCTCGTCACGCGCTCCAGCCAGGCCGTGCCGCCCAGCTGCTCGGCCACCGTGCGCGGCACCTCGGCCGTGCGGTGCTGGTGGTGCAGCATCACCTGCACCGGCAGGCCGCACATCGCCGAGCAGGTGCGCGTGGTGGAGCCGTCCTGCGCCAGCAGCAGCCGGCGCAGCGGCTCGTGCCGCGCCGCCGGAGGGAAGATTTGCCGCTCTACACTCATGCGCCCTGTGTCCTGTGCGTGTACTGCGTGGCCGATTCGAAGTCGACGATCCTACCCCTGACGCTCACCGGCCGGCCACAGGACCTGTGCGCCCGGCTGCTCGCCGAAGGCCCGGCCGCGCTGCTGGAAAGCAGCAAGGCGATGCCGGGCCTGTCCGGCTGGTCCTACCTGGCCGGACCGCCCGCCGCGTTGCTGGAGACCGATGCGCAGGGCACCTGGCTGCGCGATGCGCACGGGCAGGTGCTGCAGCGGTGGGCCGATCCGTTCGATGCGCTGCGCGAGCTGCTGGCCCGCAGCGCCGCGCCCGCTACCGGGCGCCCCGCCGGGCTGGACTTCGCCGGCGGCTGGCTTGGCTGGCTGGGCTACGACCTCGCGCGCCACGTGGAACGGCTGCCGGTGCACGCCGCCGCCGACCCGGACCTGCCCGCGTTGCGGCTGCAACTGTGCGACCAGGTGCTCGCCTACGAACACGCGACGCAGCGCTGGTACGAAGCCCGCCTGCAGCTGCCCGGCCTGCTGCCGCCGCGCGACGCGGTGCACGCCGCCACGCTCGCCCSGGCGGCCGGGCCGATGCCGGCGGCCACGCAGTTCCGCGCCGGCGAGATGCGCTCGCGCACGCCGGCCCCGCGCTACCTGCAGCAGGTGCGCGAGGTGCTCGCGCTGATCGCGCAGGGCGACATCTTCCAGGCCAACCTGTCGCACCRCCTCGAGGGCGATTTCGAAGGCGACCCGTTCGCGCTGTACTGCACGCTGACCGCGCTGAACCCGGCGCCGTTCTCGGCCTACCTGCCGCTGCCGGACGGCGCGATCGCAAGCGTCTCGCCCGAGCGCTTCCTGCGGCTCGACGGCCGCGAGGTGAGCGCGCGGCCGATCAAGGGCACGCGCGAGCGCGGCGCCGATGCGCAGGCCGATGCGCAGCAGCGTGCCGCGCTGGTCGCCAGCACCAAGGACCGGGCCGAGAACCTGATGATCGTCGACCTGATGCGCAACGACCTGGGCCGCGTCGCGCAGGTCGGCAGCGTGCGCGTCGACGGCCTGTTCGAGATCGAGGCACACCCGAGCGTGTTCCAGATGGTGTCGACGGTGCGCGCGCGCCTGCGCGACGGCGCCGGCACCGCCGAGCTGCTGCGCGCCTGCTGGCCGCCCGGCTCGATGACCGGCGCGCCCAAGGTGCGCGCGATGGAGATCATCGAAGCGATCGAGCCGGTGCGGCGCGGGCCGTACGCCGGCGCGATCGGCTACTTCGACGCGGCCGGCGGCATGGACCTGTCGGTCGTGATCCGCACCGCGGTCGTGCACGGCCGGCGGGTGATGGTGCAGGTGGGCGGCGCCGTCGTCGCCGACTCCGACCCGCGCGAGGAGCTCGACGAGACGCTGGCCAAGGGCCGGCTGCTGTTGCACGCCCTGCGCGAGGGGTCGACACTCCCGTTGCAATGAACCAGGCGACCCCTTTGCTGACCGGCGTGCACCGCCGCCGCCTGCGCGAGGTCTGGCGCTCGGCCGGCTGGCCGTGCCAGGACCTGGTCGAGGTCGAGCTGCTGTTCCTCGGCCTGCTCGAGCGGGTGCGGCAGGTGTCGGGCCACGAGACGCTGCGCGTCACCGAAGCCGGCATCGCGGTGCTGGCCGAGACGCTGCAGCGCAACCGCGCACGCCGCGACGCGCACGAGCAGCTGGTGGAGCGCGTCGCGCGCGAGATGACACGCGCCGGCCGCCTCGCGTGGCGCGGGCTGTCGCTGCGCGCGAAGGTCGACGAGGGCTGGGTGATGGCGATGCCCGACGTGTTCTCGATCCGCCACACCACCGTCGAGGCCTACCTGGAACCGATCGTCCACGAGGTCAAGGTGCATCGCAGCGACCTGCTGTCGGACCTGCGCCGCGCCGCCAAGCGCGCGGCCTACCTGCAGCTGAGCAGCGAGTGCTGGTACGTGCTGGCCGACGGCATCGCGCAGGCCGACGAGATCCCGCCCGAGTGCGGCGTGCTGGTGGCGCGCGGCGGCGGGCTCGAGGTCGAACGGCCCGCGCCGCGGCGGCCGATGCGCATGCCCTTCCACCTGTGGATGGCGCTCGCGCGCGCCACGCCGCTGGAGGGCTGGCGCGACGAGGACGCGCAGGCGCACCTGGGGGCCCCGCCTTCGCTGCCGGACGCTTCGTTGCCGGACGAATAAGGTCGGCCGGATTTCGAGGATCTCCCCCTCGCCGACGCACCACAGGATGCGCCACACTCCGTGTCTTGCGCCCGGGAGATGCCCATGAAAACCCACCCGCCCCTTGCGATCCTGACCTTGCTGGCCCTGCTGGCCGCCTGCTCCCGGCAGGAAGCGCCACCCTCGCCCGCCCCAGCCACTGCCCCCGTCGTCAGCGCCGCGAGCGCACCGCACGACGCCCCCGAGAAGCCCGGCATTGCCTGGCGCCAGGCCGCGAGCGACGCCGACGTTGATGCAGCCTTCGCCGACGCGAAGACCGCGAACAAGCCGGTCTTCGTCTACTGGGGTGCCAAGTGGTGCCCGCCGTGCAACCAGGTCAAGGCCACGCTGTTCAACCGGCAGGATTTCATCGAGCGCTCGCGCGCCTTCGTGCCGGTCTACATCGACGGCGACAGCCCCGGCGCGCAGAAGCTCGGCACCCGCTTCGCGGTGCGCGGCTATCCGACGATGGTGCTGTTCAACCCGGCCGGCGCCGAGGTGACGCGCCTGCCCGGCGAGGTCGATGCCGCCCAGTACACGCAGGTGCTGACGCTGGGCATCAGCGCGCAGCGGCCGGTGAAGGCGGTGCTGGCCGATGCGCGCGCCGGTGCCGCGGGCCTGTCGGCCAACGACTGGAAGCTGCTCGCGTTCTACTCGTGGGAGACCGACGAGCAGCAGGTGCTGCCGAAGGCGCAATCGGTGGCGGTGCTGCGCCAGCTCGCGCAAGGCTGCCCCGCCGACCAGCCGGAAACGGCACAGCGGCTGCTGCTGAAGGCCTTGACCGCTGGAGAGGCCGCCACGGTGAAGGCGACCCCGGCCGACCGCGAGCGCGTGCTCGCGCTGCTGGCCGATCCGGCGGCGGCCCGCGCGCAGATGGACGTGCTGACCGTCAGCGCCGCCGACCTGGTGCGCGTGCTGTCGGCCGCGAAGACGCCGCAGCGCACGCAGTTGCTGACCGCTTTCGACGGGGCGCTGAAGGGGCTGCAGGCCGACGCCACGTTGTCGCGTGCCGACCGGCTGACCGCGCTGATCGCGCGCGTCGACCTGGCCCGCATCGATGCCCCGAAGGACGCGACGCCGGCGATGCCCGAGGCGCTGCTGGCCGAGGTGCGTGAGCTGGCGGCGCGATCCGACCGCGAGATCACCGACGGCTACGAGCGCCAGGCCGTGATCACGAGCGCGGCCGACATGCTGGAGATGGCCGGGCTGCTGGACGAATCGGACGCGCTGCTGAAGGCCAACCTCGCGAAGAGCCATTCGCCGTACTACCTGATGCTGGGCCTCGCCGCCAACGCGAAGAAGCGCGGCGACAAGGTCGGCGCGCTGCACTGGTACGAGGAATCGTTCGACAAGAGCGAGGGCCCGGCGACCCGTCTGCAATGGGGCGCGCGCTACCTGGCGGCGCTGGTCGACCTGTCGCCGCAGGACGATGCGCGCATCGAGCGCGCGGCGCAGCAGCTCTTCAAGGAAGCGGAGCAGCCGGGCGCCTTCTACGAGCGCAGCGCCCGCTCGCTGCAACGCGCCGGCGACAAGCTGCTGGCCTGGCAGCGCGCGCCCGGCCACGGCCCGGCCTTCAAGCGGCTGCAGGCGCAACTCGACGGCGTGTGCAAGCAGCTGCCCGACGGTGACAGCCAGCGCGCGACCTGCGATGCGCTGCTGAAGCCGGCGCCGAAGAAGACGGCCTGAGCTACTTCTTCCGGCGCGCGCCGAGCTGCAGCTCGTAGCGCGCGTCCTTGTCGCGGTCGGCGAACTGCAGCGTGTCGCCCTGCCACGCATAGTCGGCACTGAACTCGTCGAGTTGCATGCTGCCCTGCTTCAGCACGACATCGAGCTGGCTGCTGTGCAGCTTCAGCTGGTAGACGATGTCGCTGAGCTGGACACGCACGCGCTGGCCGCTGCGCCAGTCGACCTGCGCCGGGCCGCAGGTGGGCGCGGTGTCCGACAGCGCGACGCACAGCTGCGCCTCGTAACGGCCGGGGGCCGGGGCGGCCTGCGCCCCCATCGCCACCACGGCAAACACCCCGGCGAAGGCGCTTCGAAGGTGGATCACGTCAAGCCTTCCGCCTGCAACGCATCCTTGACGGCGGGCCGTGCGCCAACCCGCGCCACGTATGCCGTCACGTTCGCCAGCCCGCCGATCTCGACGCCCACACGCGGCGCCCAGCGGCTCACGGTGTAGAGGTAGGCGTCGGCGATGCTGAAGTGCTCGCCCATCAAGTAGGCCTTGCCGCTCAGCTGCGCGTCGATCCACGCGAAGCGGCCCTGCACCTTGCTGCGCATCACCGCCTTCGCCTCTTCCGGCATCGCCGGGTTGAACAGCACGCCGAAGCCCTTGTGCAGCTCGCTGGTGATGAAGTTCAACCACTCCTGCACCCGGTAGCGCAGCATCGTGCCATTGGCCGGCACCAGGTTCTTGGTCGGCACCTGGTCGGCGAGGTACTGCAGGATGGCCGGGCCTTCGGTCAGCCGCTCGCCGGTGTCCAGCTCGAGCAGCGGCACATAGCCCTTCGGGCTGATCGTGTAGTAGTCGGTGCCGTCGGCGAGCTGGTGCGTCTTGGTGCTGGCCAGCACCGGTTCGAACGCGAGCCCGGCCTCGCGCAGCACGATGTGGGGCGACAGAGAGCAGGCGCCGGGGCTGTAGTAGAGCTTCATGGTGAGCCTTCGTCGGGAGTGGCGGACCCGGTATTACACAGCGGGCGGGCCAGCGACGCCATCGGGGCCGAGGAGGTGCCCGTGTCGGCTAATCTCCCGCCTTTGCACCGACCTGCCCTGGAGCCTGCATGCCGCGCCAAGTCCTTGAAGAATCCCGATTGCACCCGGCGATCCGCGAGAAGGTCGCGACGCTGAACGCGGACATCGTCCACAACGTGCAGGCGGCCGCCGCCTCGAACCCGGTGCTGGTGGTCGGCATGGCGCAGAACCCGCACTGCCGCGGCGTGCGCCGGGCGCTCGAAGCCGCCGGCGTCGCGCACCACTACCTGGAGTACGGCAGCTATTTCAGCCTGTGGCGGCGCCGCGCGGCGCTGAAGATGTGGACCGGCTGGCCGACCTTCCCGATGGTGTTCGTCAAGGGCACGCTGGTCGGCGGGCAGACCGACGTGCAGCGGCTGATCGACAGCGGCGAGTTGAAGCGGCTGCTGGGCGAATGACGCGCACGCTGCTTGCCGCGGCGCTGGTGGCCCTGCTCGCCGTTGCGGCGGCGCCGGCGCGCGCCGCAGACGAGGCGACGACACCGTGCCGCGTGGCCGGGCTGCGCAACGAGGTGCGCTGCGGCCAGGTGCGGCGGCCGCTCGACCCGGCCCGGCCGGCCGGGCCGCAGATCGACGTGCACTACGTCGTCGTGCCGGCGATGGCCCGCCGCAAGCTGCCCGACCCGGTGTTCCTGCTGGCCGGCGGGCCGGGCCAGAGCGCGATCTCGCTGGCCGGCAGCGTGATGCCGCTGTTCCAGCGCCTGAACAACCGGCGCGACATCGTGTTCGTCGACCAGCGCGGCACCGGACGCTCGGCACCGCTCGCGTGCGAGGATGAGGCGAAGGCCGGCGAGGCGGCGCTCGCCGACGAGGCCGACCCGGCGCGGCAGTTCGCCCGCATGGCCACATGCCGCGACCGGCTCGCCACGCGTGCCCCGCTCGCCGCGCCGGCCGACCTCGGCTTCTTCACGACCACGCTCGCGATGCAGGACCTCGATGCCGTGCGCACGCAGCTGGGCGCCCCGCGCATCAATCTGCTCGGCGCGTCGTACGGCACGCGCGCCGCGCTGGAGTACCAGCGGCAGTTTCCGGACCGGCTGCGGCGCAGCGTGCTCGACGGCGTCGCGCCGGCCGACATGGTGCTGCCGGTCAGCTTCTCGACCGACGGCCAGCAGGCCTTCGACGCACTGCTCGCCGCCTGCGAGGCCGAGGCGGAGTGCACGCGCGCGCATCCGACGCTGCGTGCCGACTGGAAGGCACTGCTCGCCGGCCTGCCGCGCGAGGTCAGCGCGGCCCACCCGCTCACCGGCCGCATCGAGCGCTTCACACTGACGCGCGAGATGGTGCTGGGCGCGGTGCGCGGCACGCTGTATGCGCCATGGATCGCCGCCGCGCTGCCGACGGCGCTGCACGAGGCGGCGCAGGGTCGTGTCGACGGCCTGGTCGGGCTGGGCGGACTGCTGGGGGCGCGCAAGGGCATGGGCCTCGCGATGGGCATGCATTTCAGCGTGGTCTGCGCGGAGGATGTGCCGCGGATGGCGCAGGCCACCGACCCGCCCGGCGCCGACTTCGGCCGCACGCTGGGTGCGCTGTACGAGCGCGTCTGCGCCAGCTGGCCGCGCGGTGCGGTGCCCGAGGCGTTCTACCGCCTGGCGGCCAGCGCGACGCCGGTGCTGCTGCTCAGCGGCGGGCTCGACCCGATCACCCCGCCGCGCCATGCGGACCGCGTCGCGCGCGCGCTGGGCGCGCAGGCACGCTCGGTGGTGGTGCCGAATGCCGGCCACGGCGTGATGGGCGTCGGCTGCGCGCGCGACCTGATACAGCGCTTCATCGACGCGGCCGACAATGCCGCGGCACTCGCGCTCGACACGAGCTGCCTGGTCGCGGTGCCGCGCCCGCCGGCCTTCGTCCCCTTGCAGACCGGAGCGACGCCATGATCCACATCGACCACGTCGCGAAGCGCTTCACGGCCGCGCGCGGGCGCAGCGTGCAGGCCGTCGCCGACGTGCACCTGCACGCGCCCGACGGCTGCATCACCGGCCTGCTCGGGCCGAACGGCGCCGGCAAGACGACGACGCTGCGCATGCTGGCCGGGCTGATCACGCCGGACGCCGGCCGGCTGGCCGTCGACGGGCTGGACGTCGCGACGCAGCCGCGGGCGGCGCTGGCGCGCATGGGCGTGCTGGCCGACGCGCGCGGGCTCTCGCCACGGCTCAGCGCGCGCGAGAACATCGTCTACTACGGTCGGCTGCAGGGGCTCTCGCGCGACGCCGCCCAGGCGCGCGCCGAGGCACTGGCCGAATCGCTGGACCTGAAGCCGCTGCTGGAGCGCCGCACCGACGGCTTCAGCCAGGGAGAACGCATGAAGACCGCGCTGGCGCGCGCGCTGGTGCACGACCCCGCGAACATCGTGCTGGACGAGCCGACCAACGGTCTGGACGTGCTCGCCACGCGCGCACTGCGCGAGGTGCTGCGCCACCTGCGCAGCCCGGCCGGCGGCGGCAAGTGCATCGTGTTCTCGACGCACATCATGCAAGAGGTGGAACGGCTGTGCGACAGCGTCTCGGTGGTGTCGCACGGGCGCACCGTCGCCAGCGRCACGGTGGGCGAGCTGCTCGCGCAGACCGGCGAGCGGGACTTCGAGGAGGCATTCGTGAAGCTCGCTTTCGCTGACGAGCTCGCACAGGCGGAGCACGCGGCATGAGCGGTTTGTCGTTGTTGCTGATCGTGCTGCGCAAGGAGCTGGCCGATGCGCTGCGCGACCGCCGCACGCTGATCGTCGTGCTGATCTCGAGCGTGCTGCTCGGGCCGCTGGTGCTGGTCGCGCTGTCGAGCCTGATCGCGACGCTGGAGGCGCAGGCCGAGAAGCGCGAGGTGGTCGTGTCGGGCATCGAGCATGCGCCGGCGCTGCGCAACTTCATCGAGCGGCAGAGCTATGTCGTGACGCCGGCGCCAGCCGACTACGAAGCGAAGCTGCGCGCGCAGAAGCTCGGCGATCCGGTGCTGGTGGTCCCGCCCGGCTTCGAGGCCGCGCTGCTGCGCGGCGAGCAGCCGGCGCTTGCGATCGTCTCCGACACCGGCAACAAGGCGGCCGAGGCCGGTGCCGGGCGCGTGCAGCGGCTGCTCGCGGCCTATGCCCGCGAGCGCGGCGCGCTGAGCCTGGCGCTGCGCGGCGTCTCACCCCAGCTGCTGGAGCCGATGCAGGTCGAGGAGCGCGATCTCGCGAGCGCGCAGGGCCGCGCCGCGCAGCTCACCGGCATGCTGCCGTTCTTCGTGATCATGGCGGTGGTCTACGGCGCGCTGAACGCCGCGCTTGACACGACTGCCGGCGAGCGCGAGCGGGGGTCGCTGGAGCCCCTGCTGGCCAACCCGGCACCGCGCTGGGCGCTGGTCGGCGGCAAATGGGGCGCGGTGTTCGCGCTCGCGATGCTGATCGCAGTGCTGTGCTGCCTGAGCTTCCTGCCGGCGCAGTGGCTGCTGCGCAGCGACACGCTGCAGGCGATGTTCCAGTTCGGCTGGGTCGAGGCGATGCTGTTCATCGCGCTGCTGCTGCCGCTGGCGGCGGCCTTGTCGGCACTGCTGATGGCGGTGGCGATCCGCTGCAAGACCTTCAAGGAGGCCCAGGCGAACAGCACGGTGGTGGTGCTCGCGGCCTCGCTGCTGCCGCTGATGACGCTCTTCAACCAGACTGGCGAAGCCTGGTGGCACGCCTGGGTGCCGGGACTCGCGCAGTTCACGCTGATGACGCGCGTGCTGAAGGGCGAGGCGCTGGCGATGCAGCCGGTGGCGGTCTCGCTGGCGGTCTGCACGGTGCTGACGGTGGTGAGCGTCGTCTTCGTGGCGAAGCACCTGCGCGCTGCCGCCGTTCGATAGCATGCGGGGATGAGCACTTCACCTCTTTCCCTCGACGCGCTGCAATGGCGCTTCTGCCGCTTCGACGAACTCTCGCTGCGCGAGCTGCACGACATCTACATGACGCGCCAGCAGGTCTTCTCGGTCGAGCAGAACTGCGCCTACCTCGATGTCGACGGCCATGACGAGGCGGCGTGGCACCTCGCCGCGTGGCTGCCTGCGCAGCGCCAGCCGTTCGCGTATGCCCGAGTGCTGCCGCCCGGCGCGAAGTACGTGGAGCCGTCGATCGGCCGCGTGATCACCAGCGAGGCCGCGCGCGGCCTGGGTCTCGGCCGCGAGCTGGTGCGGCGCGCGATCGCGCATGCGCACGAGGTGCTGCCGGGGCACGGAATCCGCATCTCGGCGCAGTCGCGGCTGGAGGCCTTCTATGCGGGCTTCGGGTTCGTGGTGGTCGGCGAGCGCTACCTCGAAGACGGCATCCCGCACACCGAGATGGTGCTCGCCGCAGGCTGAATCGATGGTGCGGCCCGCAGGCCGCGTGTCAGGCCGCGCGGTCCAGCGCCCGCTGCACCTCGTTCTGCCACGGCAGCGTGTGCACGATCTCGTTGAGCCGCATCGCCACTTCCATGCCGCTCAGCTTCTCGCCACCGGCACCGAGCAACTGCAGGTTCGTGATCAGGCCGAGCGGGTCGGCCATCGCGACGATCCCCTGCTCGAGTTGCACCCAGTCCCACGCCACGCCGGCCGCGCCTTCGGAGAGCGGCCCGCCCCACAGCGTCTGGCCGGTGCTCGGCCCGGCATCGTCACCAGGATTCAACACGCGTGTGCCCAAATGCACGAAGTGAAGATCGGGGGTACTGTCCGCCTGCCACTTGACGGGCGGCCAGGCGTAGATGGTCCATGCAGGCGTCATAGCGGTTGATCGTGTTGATCCCTGAGTTTTGTGATTGGCCAATAATGTGGTCAAGTCACGGTCGCGCCTAGCTGTAAACCTTGCCAGCTGTAATCTCTGTCAGCTGTAAGACCTGTCAGGGTCGCTTGAGGTAGTGAGGCCGGAGCAAACGGTTGCGAGGTGAGAGGACCATGCTGCAAGGTGGGTACATGTCGGTGCTGCAAGCTGGAACCCGCGAGGAGTTCCAGGGC
Organism: Rhizobacter sp. P2_H3; assembly: GCF_056403355.1. Classification (NCBI taxonomy): domain Bacteria; kingdom Pseudomonadati; phylum Pseudomonadota; class Betaproteobacteria; order Burkholderiales; family Sphaerotilaceae; genus Rhizobacter; species Rhizobacter sp. P2_H3. The sequence goes on from NZ_JBFUFQ010000005.1 coordinate 19,967, forward strand.
GAGATCGTTCGCTTTGCACAGCAACTCGGCTTCGAGAAAGTCAGCGCCATCACGGTCATCGACCATTTCCTGGGCGACCCGGAATTCATCGCCGTCGACAATGCGCCGTCGGCGTACCGGGATTCGTTCGAGGAGGTGGGCAATGGCCGCACCGACCCGGTGATGCAGCATTGCAAGCGACAGAGTGTTCCCATCATCTGGGATCAGAAGACGTACACCTCGGTGGGCCAGGGCGAGAAGTGGGAGCAGCAAGCCCGCTTCGGCTATTCGCACGGCATCGGGCTGACGCTGCATCTGCCTGACGGCAAACACTTCATGTTCGGTGTCGAGCGGGATCAGCCGCTGCCGACGGACCGCCAGGAGCTGACGCGCATCGTCGCCGACCTGCAGCTGTTCACCGTGCACGCCTACGAGACCGCATCACGCATCCTCATCCCCACGGCCCAGGAGCCAGGGACGTCGCCACTCACGCCACGTGAAGTCGAAACCTTGCGCTGGACGATGGATGGCAAGACCGCATGGGAAGTCGGCAACATCCTCGGTATCAGTGAGCGAACTGCTGTACTGCATGTGAACAATGCAATGCACAAGCTTGGCTGCGTCAACAAGCATCAGGCCGTCTTGAAGGCCTTGCGCATGGGTCTGATTCGTTGAGTTTTGCACTGCCTGAACTTGGCGTGCAGCGATACCTGTAAGAGCTGACAGTTACCGCAAACGAGGGGGGCTGCTGCAATAGAGCCAGTGCACGAGTTGGCGTGCACGCAGCAAGCCAGGAGCTCCTCATGCAACAAGCAATCGCACTGATCCCCTCGACGCAATCGAACGACAACGCTCGTTTCGAAAACGAATCGAAGATCGTTCGCAATGAGCCCGTCGTTCTCGACAGCAAGTTGCTGCGTTTGATCAGCGGCGGCACCGACCAGCCGAACAAGACTTGGTGAGATTCCTGGACGCAAGTCCAGTCGTGTGTGTGTGACCGTAGTAAAAGTTGATCGAGCAGTGGTCGGGCGCTCCAAATTCCCGGGATCACTGCAACGAACTCAGCGGAGGAAGTAGTAAATCGAAGAGGAACCCGTGAGCGGCTGTCACCGCAGCGAGGTTCCCTCGAAGAGACAGGGGTGTCCCTGATCTCGTCAATGTCAGTCGTGCCAAGCCAGGTCTGTTGCGCTTTGAATTGTCGAAGTGACAACAGGCTTGGCCCGGCCGCCTCGGTCCCGAGGCCGGCCCTTCAAACCCCCACCAGATTCCGCGACGCAGCCATCGCAGTGGTATAGACCACCACCTGGTTCCGTCCATCGCGCTTCGCGGCGTAGCACGCCATGTCGGCGGCCTTGAGCACCGCCGCCGCATTCGCGAAGCTGGCGTCGACCTGCACGAGCCCGATGCTCGCGCCGACGCCGAGGCTGCGGCCTTCCCACTCCAGGCGATAGCCGTTGATCGCGGCCCTCAGGCTGTCTGCAATGGCCAGCGCGCGCTTGACCGGACAGTGCGGCAGCAACACCGCGAACTCGTCGCCGCCGAGGCGCGCCACCGTGTCCGACGGGCGCACCCGCTCCTGCAATTGCGATGCGACGTCACGCAGCAACGCGTCTCCCGCCGCATGCCCCGCCGTGTCGTTGACGGCCTTGAAGCGATCCAGGTCGATGAACAGTGCGCAGAACGGCTGCTCGCCGGCGCGCTGGGTCGCCTCTTCGAGGACCTGGTCGAATTGCACCCTGTTGGCCAGGCGCGTCATCGCGTCATGGGTGGCCGACCAGGACAGGCGCGCGTTGCGCTCATGCGCCTCGGTCACGTCCTCGATGATCCAGATGATGCCGGCGCGGCGGTCGCTGCCGGGCAGCAGGTTGCCGCGGATGTGCGCCCGGAACGTGCTGCCGTCGCGCCGCGCGAGCGGGCTCTCCGCCTCGTAGGCACCATCGGCGTCGAGCGCATCGCGCGACTGCTGGCTCAGCTGCTGGTGCTGCAGCTCGCTCGTGAAGATCAGCCGCGTGTCATGCCCGAGCAACTCGGCCTTGTCGCGTCCGAACAGCTCGCAGAAGTGCCGGCTCACCAGCTCGAAGCGCCCTTCGCGCGTGAGCGCGATGCCGGCATGCGCCGCATCGAGAACCGCCTGCAGCTGCACCAGCAGCCGGTGCGTCTCACGACCCCGCAGCACCCGCTGTTCGACGACGTGCTGGAACGCGCGCGACAGCGCCCCGATCTCCCCTTCACCGCGCGGCCAGTCGCCGCGGATGGCCGCCTCGTCATCGAGCAGGCTCATCGCCCTCGCATGCAGCTGGGAGATGGGCCGCGTGATGAACCAGGCCAGCAAGCCCGCGAGCAGCGCCGCCGCGAGCCCCACGATCGCGCCGACGCGCCACGCCGTGTCGCGTGCCGCGGCGAGCGACTGCATCGCGTCCGCCTCCGGTGTGACGTGAATCAGCATCCATTCCGCAGCGGGCACCCCGGCCAGCGCGACCAGGTAGCCATGGCCCAGCGAGGCCGCCCCCTCCACGTGGATCGTGCTGCCGTCGAGGGTCCAGCGCTCGAACTCCGCACTCAGCCCGACCTCGTCGCGCGCATGGCCCATGATCCGCTTCGGATCGGCATGCGCGAGGATCTGCCCGCTGCGATCGATGACGAGATCGCGCGAGTTGTCGCGGCCGGACGAGTCGCGCAGGAATGACAGCAGCCCTGTCTTGTCCAGGCGCAGCGCGCCACCGACGACGGCCGTGACCTGGCCATCGACCTGCCGCACCGGCACGGCGAAGATCAGGACGGCCGCATGGCTGATCGCGCTGACCAGCGGCCGTGAGACCACCGGCAGCTTCTCGCGCATCGCGCGCCGGAAGTATTCGCGGTCGGCCAGGTTCGGAAACTGGGTGCCCGGCACGCCCTTCTCGAGGCGCACCAGCAGATCCCCGTTCGGGGCCAGGATGAAAACGGAATCGAACAGCAGCCCCGCCGACGGCTTGTCGACCAGGAACTGCGTCAATGCCGGCCGGTCGCGCAGCATCTCGGGCCGCACCTGGCTCGCGACGCCCTGCAGCGCCGTCTGCAGCAGTTCGAGCTTGCTCGACAGCAGGTTGGCCGTGCGCTCGACGTCATTGGCGCTTTGCAGCAGCAGTTGCTGCCGCGAGCGGCTCTGCGTGGTCGACAGGACGAAGTGCGTCGTGACGGCCGTGGCGGCAACCGCAGTGACCACGCCGGCGGCAACGATCTTGAATTTGACCGAGGACGCAACCCGACGCAGCAGCTGACGAAACATCAAGACCATGGACAGCGGATCCAACCCACGGTGTCGGCGGCAACCCAGCGCCGCCCGACAAACCGTGCCCGCGGATGCTCCCACGCACCCCCAGGCGGCAAAACGCCGGGAAGCGGGTCGATCGCGGTGCAGTTCCGCCCTTGCCGGATCAGTCCGGCTTGATGCGCGCCCGCGTGATCACCGGCTTCCAGCGCGCCTGCTCCTGGGCGATGAACTGCGCGAACTGCGCCGGGGTGTTGCCGATCGCCTCGGCCGCATCGCCCTCCAGGCGCTCCTTGGCGGCCTGCGAACGTATCGCCTTCGCCGCCTCCACCGCGAGGCGGTCCGCATACGTTTGCGCGAGGCTGGATGGGGCCATCAACCCATACCACTGCGTCATCTCGAAGTTCGGAAACCCTTGCTCGGCCACGGTCGGCACGTCGGGCAGTTGCGCGAGGCGCTGCTTCGAGCCTGTCGCCAGGCAGCGCAGCTTGCCGGCCTTGATGAACTGCAGGATGGCCGGCGCGCCGACCGAGGCCGCATCGAGCCGCCCCGCCAGCAGGTCCGTCAGCTGGGGTCCGGTGCCGCGATAGGGAACATGGACGATGAACAGGTTGGCGACGGCCTTCAGGTACTCCATCGCCAGGTGCCCTGCACTGCCGTTGCCGGCCGAGCCGAAGTTCATTTGTCCCGGCTTGCTGCGCACCAGCGCGATGAACTCCTTCAGGGTCTTCGCCGGGACGTCCGGGTGAACGACGTAGAGGCTCGGCACCTTGGCCAGCAAGGTGATCGGGCGGAAATCCTTGACTGGGTCGTACGGCAGCTTGTCGTACATGAACGGGTTCACGGCGAGCGTACCGATGTGCCCCAGGATCAGCGTGTGCTGGTCGTCGGCGTGTGCCACGTCGGCCATCGCGATGTTGCCGCTGCCGCCCGGCTTGTTCTCGACGTAGACGGTCTGGCCAAGGCCTTTGCTCAGTTCGACAGCCGTTGAACGAGCCACGATCTCCGAGCTGCCGCCCGGTGCGAACGGCACGACGAAGCGGATCGACCTGGTCGGCCAGGCCGCGCCCTGCCCCCAGCCGATCGTGGGAAGGGAGCCTGCCGCCGCAGCGGCCAGCCAGTCGCGGCGGGTGATGGATGGGAATCGCATGTCGATGGCTCCGCGCAGTAGGGATGAACGAGTCTAGAGAGCCTCGGCGGCCGGGGCATTGGGGGTAGCCGCAGCGTCAAGGCGACGCGGGGCGGGTCTGGTGTTCAAGCTGGGTCAACCAGTGGATTGCGTGGATGGCATCCGCGCCGCACATCTCGGTGCTGGGCTGCAGCGAGCCGCAGACGGCCGGCCGCTCGGGGTGCCCGAAGATCCTGCAGCGCAGATCCGCGTCGAGCTGCACGCAGGGCACGCCCGCCGGCTTGCCATTCGGCATCCCGGGAATCGGCGTGCTGATCGACGGCGCGATGCAACACGCCCCACACGTCGGTCGGCACTTCAAACCCATGCTCATCGGTTGTTCCACGTGAAACCAAGGTGACGGAAAGCCGCCCCCCGCCTAAAATCCGACCTTCGCCGGCGTCCCTCACGCCCTGCGTTTGCAGCAGCCGACATTGCTGCCGTGACCCCAACCGGAGCCCCCATGTTGTTCCCCCATGATTTCGACGTGATTGTCGTCGGCGGCGGCCATGCCGGCACCGAGGCCGCGCTCGCCGCCGCACGCATGGGTTGCAGCACCTTGCTGCTGACGCACAACATCGAGACGCTGGGCCAGATGAGCTGCAACCCGTCGATCGGCGGCATCGGCAAGGGGCACCTGGTCAAGGAGGTCGATGCGCTCGGTGGTGCGATGGCGACCGCAACCGACGAAGCCGGCATCCAGTTCCGCATCCTCAATGGCTCGAAGGGCCCTGCGGTTCGCGCGACCCGCGCGCAGGCGGATCGCATCCTCTACAAGGCGGCCATTCGCCACCGGCTGGAGAACCAGCCGAACCTGACGCTGTTCCAGCAGGCGGTCGATGACCTGATCGTCGAGGGCGATCGCGTGGTCGGCGCTGTCACCCAGGTGGGCATCCGCTTCCGCGCCCGGGCCGTCGTGCTGACCGCCGGCACGTTCCTGGACGGGCGCATCCATGTCGGCCTGCAGAACCATGCGGGCGGCCGCGCCGGAGATCCGCCGGCAGTCTCGCTGTCGGCCCGGTTGAAAGAGCTGAAGTTGCCGCAGGGGCGCTTGAAGACCGGCACGCCGCCGCGGCTGGACGGCCGCTCGATCGATTTCTCGAAGCTGACCGAGCAGCCCGGCGACCTCGATCCGGTGCCGGTGTTCAGCTTCATGGGCCATGCCTCGCAGCATCCGCAGCAGTTGCCCTGCTGGATCACGCACACCAACGAGCGCACGCACGAGATCATCCGCAGCGGCTTTGACCGCAGCCCGATGTTCACCGGCGTCATCGAGGGCGTGGGGCCGCGCTACTGCCCGAGCATCGAAGACAAGGTCAACCGCTTCGCCGACAAGGACTCGCATCAGATCTTCCTGGAGCCCGAAGGCCTCACGACCCACGAGTTCTACCCGAACGGCATCAGTACCAGCCTGCCCTTCGACATCCAGCTCGCCGCGGTGCGCTCGATGCAAGGGCTGGAGAACGCGCACATCCTTCGGCCGGGCTATGCGATCGAGTACGACTACTTCGACCCGCGCGGCCTGAAGGCCAGCTTCGAGACCAAGGCCATCGGCGGCCTGTTCTTCGCGGGCCAGATCAACGGGACGACCGGCTACGAAGAAGCGGCGGCCCAGGGGCTGTTCGCCGGCATCAACGCCGCCCGCCAGGTGCGAGGGCAGGACGCCTGGACGCCTCGCCGCGACCAGGCCTACCTCGGCGTGCTGGTCGACGACCTGATCACGAAGGGCGTCACCGAGCCCTACCGCATGTTCACCAGCCGCGCCGAATTCCGGCTGCAGCTGCGCGAGGACAACGCCGACCTCCGGCTCACCGAGGCTGGCCGGGACATGGGCCTGGTGGACGACGCGCGCTGGGATGCGTTCAATCGCAAGCGCGATGCTGTTTCACGTGAAACCGAGCGCTTGCGCTCGACCTGGGTGCACCCCAACCTGCTGCCGGCCGCGGATGCCGAGCGGCTGCTGGGCAAAGCCATCGAGCACGAATACAGCCTGGCCGACCTGCTGCGTCGGCCCGGGGTGGATTTCGATGCAGTCGCTGCCGTCGCTTCCATCGCGAAGCCGGAGGCCGGTGTTTCGCGCCCGGCCCTTCATGCCGAACTGGGCCAGACGCTCGCCGACACCGTGATCGAGCAGGCCGAGATCAGCATCAAGTACGCCGGCTACATCACCAAGCAGAACGATGAAGTCGAGCGGGCCGCCCACTTCGAGAGCCTGCGCCTGCCGGCCGAGCTCGACTACGCCCAGGTCACCGCGCTCAGTTTCGAGGCGCGCCAGAAGCTAGCGAAGCACCGGCCGGAGACCCTGGGACAGGCCTCGCGCATTTCAGGCATCACCCCGGCCGCGATCTCGCTGCTGCTGATCCACCTGAAGAAGGGTCGCTTCAAGGAGTTCATGGCCGCCGACCGCGCCGGCAACGACAGCACGCCGACCGATGCAGCCGCCTGAGGCCGATACCCTCGCCCGCGGATTGGACCGGCTCGGGCTCACGCTCGACGCCGACCAGCAAGCTCGGCTGCTGGCCTACCAGGCGTTGATCGCAAAGTGGAACCGGGTCTACAACCTGACGGCCGTCCGCGACCCGTCCGAGATGCTGACGCACCACCTGCTCGACAGCCTGTCGGTCGTCGGGCCGCTGCGCCGGCATGCCGCCGGGCGACCGTTGCGGGTGCTCGATGTCGGAAGCGGCGCCGGTCTCCCGGGTGTCGTGCTCGCCATCGCCGAGCCGTCGTGGCGCATCACCTGCGTCGACACCGTTGGCAAGAAGGCCAGCTTCATCCAGCAGGCTGCCGCCGAACTGGGTTTGCGGCAGCTGCGTTCCGAGCACGCACGGGTCGAGGCGATGCCACCCGCCCAAGCCGACGTGATCACCTCCCGTGCCTTTGCCTCGCTGAGCGACTTCACCCGGCTGACTGAAAAGCACCTTGCCCCGGGCGGCATCTGGATGGCGATGAAGGGCAAGGCACCGACCGCCGAAATCGCCGAGCTGCCGGCCACCCTCGATGTGTTTCACGTGGAACCATTGACCGTTCCCGACCTGGATGCCGAGCGCTGCCTGGTCTGGATCCGCCCGAAGGCTGCCGAATGAGCGCGCTCGGCATCTCCGACTACGGCTCGTTCTGTCTGGCCATCGTGCTGTTCCTCGCCCTGCCCGGTCCGGGCACGCTGGCCTTGCTGACCTCGACCGCCAAAGGCGGATTCCGTGCCGGTGCGGCCGCCACACTCGGTGTGATCGCTGGCGACCAGGTGCTGCTGTGGTTGGCCGTCGGCGGCGTCGCGGCCTTGCTCGCCTCACACCCCACAGCATTTCGGTGGGTGCAGTACGGCGGCGCAGCCTACCTGGCCTGGATCGGCCTGCGGCTGCTGCTGGCCCGGCCCGGCGACGCCTCGCCCATCCGCATCGAGCCGCGCGACTACGCACGCCAGGCTTTCCTGATCACCTTGCTGAACCCGAAGGCCATCGTGTTCTACATGGCCTTCTTCCCGCTTTTCATCGACCCTGCCACCCAGCGCGGCGCGGTCACTTTTGCCGCGATGGCCGCGACGATCGCACTGATCACCCTCGCCTACTGCCTGGCGCTGTGCGCCTTCGCGCAGTCGGTGTCGAACAAAGTTCGCCGGCACCGCCGATGGGCCGCGTGGTTGCAGAAGGCGGCTGGTATCTTCCTGATCGGCTTCGGCATCCGCCTCGGCAGCAACTGATCCCTCTTCCAGCAGCGCCCTCCTCCATGACCCGCATCTTCTGCATCGCGAACCAAAAAGGCGGCGTCGGCAAGACGACGACCACCGTCAACCTGGCCGCCGGCCTGGCGCAGATCGGCCAGCGCGTGCTCGTCGTCGACCTGGACCCGCAGGGCAATGCGACGATGGGGTCGGGCATCGACAAGCGCGCGCTGTCGCTGAGCGTCTACGACGTGCTGCTGGAGTCGGCCACGATCGCCGAGGCCCGCCAGCGCAGTGACAAGGTCGGCTACGACGTGCTGGGCGCGAACCGTGAGCTCGCCGGCGCCGAGGTCGAGTTGGTCAAGCTGGAGCGGCGCGACAAGCGCCTGAAGACCGCGCTCGAGGCGGTCTCGACCGACTACGACTTCGTGCTGATCGACTGCCCGCCGTCGCTGAGCCTGCTGACCTTGAACGGCCTGTGCAGCGCCCATGGCGTGGTCGTGCCGATGCAGTGCGAGTACTTCGCGCTCGAAGGCCTGTCGGACCTGGTCAACACCATCAAGCAGGTGCACGCCAACCTGAACCCCGAGCTGCAGCTGATCGGCCTGCTGCGGGTGATGTTCGATCCGCGCATCACGCTGCAGCAACAGGTCAGCGATCAGCTGAAGACGCACTTCGGCGACAAGGTGTTCAACACCGTGATCCCGCGCAACGTGCGCCTGGCCGAAGCGCCCAGCTACGGCCTGCCCGGCGTGGTGTTCGACCCCGCCTCGCGGGGCGCGCAGGCTTTCGTCGAATTCGCGGCCGAGATGGTCGCGCGGGCCCGCGAGGCCGTGCCGGCCTGACGCCCGTCCCGTCGACTCAGAGCCCCAGCCCTTCGTCCAGCCCGAGGTGCACGTTCATCGTCTGCACCGCCGCACCGCTGGCGCCCTTGCCGAGGTTGTCCAGCCGCGACATCAGCAGCACCTGGCTCTCGTTCGCGAACACGAACAGGTCGACGCGGTTGCTGTCGTTGCAGGCCTGCACGTCGAAGAAGCCGTCCTCGAGCGTCGCCGCATCGCGCAGCGGCATCACGCGGATGAAGCGCTCGCCGTCGTAGCGCTTCGTCAGCGCCGCATGCAGCGACTCCGGGCTCGCACTCGCCGACAGGCTTGCCAAGTGCAAGGGCACACTCACCGCCAAGCCCTTGTAGAACCTGCCAACGATCGGCATGAATACCGGCTTCGTCGTGAGCCCGGTGTGGGCCATCATCTCGGGAATGTGCTTGTGCGCGAGCGTCAAGCCGTAGGGCCGCGGCGCATCGAGGCGCGCATCACCGCCCGCCTCGTACTGCTCGATCATCTTCTTGCCGCCACCGGAGTAGCCGGTGATCGACGTGGCGCTGACGCCGAGCGGCGCCGGCACGAGCCCGGCATCCACCAGCGGACGCATCAGCAGGATGAAGGCGCTGGCATGGCAACCGGGGTTCGCGAGGCGCTTGCTGCCGCGGATCTTCGCGCGCTGGTCGGCAGCCAGTTCGGGCAGGCCGAACACCCAGCCCGGCACCGTGCGGTGGGCCGTGCTGGCGTCGATCAGGCAGGTGTTCGGGTTCGTCACCAGGGCCGCGGCCTCGCGCGACGCCGCATCGGGCAGGCACAGGAAGGCCACGTCGGCGGCATTCAGCAGGCGGGCGCGTTCGGCGGCATCCTTGCGCCGGTCGGCATCGATGCGCAACACTTCGACGTCGCTGCGCGCCGCCAGGTACTCGTTGATGCGCAGACCGGTCGTGCCTTCCTGGCCGTCGACAAACACGCGATGCTTCATTGAATCGTCCACCCGCCTGAAAAAGAACTCGGACCGCGAGGATAAGCCACCTGCATGACAAACGCTGATCCGCAAGCCCTGCACGACGTGCGGGTGCTCCTGCTCCCCGGCTGGGAGAACTCCGACCCCGGTCACTGGCAAAGCCTCTGGGAACGTGAACACGGCGACCTCCGCGTCGAGCAGGCCGACTGGCTGTGGCCGAAACGCGGCGACTGGATGGCCCGCCTCGAAGAGGTGCTGCTGCAGGACGAGCGGCCCGCGCTGCTGGCGGCGCACAGCCTCGGCTGCCAGTTGGTCGCCGCATGGGCCTCGCACTCGCGGCACACGGCCCGCGTGCGCGGCGCGCTGCTGGTCGCGCCGCCCGACATCGAGCGCCCCGACATGCCGCCCCAGCTGACGCCCTGGCGCCCGATCGCCCGCCAGGCCCTGCCGTTCGCGAGCATCGCGGTCGTCAGCAGCGACGACCCGTTCTGCGCCGCCGAACGCGCCGCGCAGATGACCCGCGCCTGGGGCAGCCGGCAAATCGACATCGGCCCACGCGGCCACATCGACAGCCAGTCCGGGCTCGGCGCCTGGCCCGAGGGACGCGTGCTGCTGCAATCGCTTCGATCGCCCGCGGCCCGCGCCGGGTGATCAGGGAAAATGCCCGGATGGCAACCAAGAAACCCAAAGGCCTCGGTCTCGGCCTCGAAGCACTGCTCGGCCCCACGGTCAGCGACTCCCCTGTTCCGGCCGACGACGGCACGCCGCGCACGCTGAAGCTGACCCAGCTGCAGCCCGGCAAGTACCAGCCGCGCACGCGCATGGACGAGGGCTCGCTGTACGAGCTCGCCGAGAGCATCAAGGCGCAGGGCATCATGCAGCCGGTGCTGGTGCGCCCGGTGGGCCCGAACCGCTACGAGATCATCGCCGGCGAACGCCGCACGCGGGCCGCGAAGCTGGCCGGCCTCGACGAGGTGCCGGTGCTGGTGCGCGAGGTGCCCGACGAGTCGGCCGCCGCGATGGCGCTGATCGAGAACATCCAGCGCGAAGACCTGAACCCGCTCGAAGAGGCGCACGGCATCGCGCGGCTCGTCAACGAGTTCCACCTGACGCATGAGCAGGCGGCCCAGGCCGTCGGCCGCTCGCGCAGCGCCGCGAGCAACCTGCTGCGCCTCTTGAACCTCGCCGAACCGGTGCAGCAGATGCTGATGGCCGGCGACCTCGACATGGGCCACGCCCGCGCGCTGCTGCCGCTCGATGGGGCGCACCAGATCCTCGGCGCGGGCGAGATCGTCGCGAAGAAGCTCAGCGTGCGCGAGGCCGAGAAGCTCGTGACCCGGCTCGGCTCGTCGCGCCAGCAGCCGCTGCTGCGCGTGCCGAAAGAGAAGCCGCGCGACATCGCACGCATCGAGGAAGAGCTCTCCGATGCGTTGACGGCACAGGTCGAGATCCGCGTCAAGAAGCGCACCAAGCGGGGCGAACAAGGCGAAGTCGCCATTGCCTTCGGCTCGCTGGAGGAGTTGAATGGACTCCTCGACAAGCTCGGACTCACCAGCACCTGACATGCCGATCGACAACCGCCGGACCGCACATCGTTGCGCAGATCCGTCCGCAGAATCCCTGAGCCCCGCATCAGGAACTTCCCCGGCCTCCAACGGCTCATTGCATGCATCATCCACTCAGGTGGGTGACACGCTGCAACAGACAGGGGCACACTATTTGCTGTACACCTTCACATCACCGAAGCGTTGAACAGCGGGCTTATTTCTCCACATCTCCACGCACACGACACCCCGAAATGACGCAAGCTTGAATCACGAGATCAGCTGACCGCACAGGAAAGCTCTGATGGAGCCCTCAACCGGGACTTCATCAGAACTTCCCCAGACGGCAGCGAAGGTGGCCCCTTCGCTGTCGCCCACCCGATGTCTCAGGAGGTCAGCATGGACGTGATCAGCCATTTCGCCGCACGCTTCGAGCGCACGCGTGAGGAGGAACTCTCGCTGGAAGAGTACCTCGCCGAATGCAAGCGCAACCCCGTGGCCTACGCCACCGCTGCCGAGCGCATGCTCAAGGCGATCGGGGATCCACAGACCATCGACACGCGCAACGATCCGCGGCTGTCCCGTCTGTTCGCCAACAAGGTCATCAAGATCTACCCCGCCTTCGCCGAGTTCTACGGCATGGAAGACTCCATCGAGCAGGTGGTGTCGTATTTCCGGCATGCCGCGCAGGGGCTGGAGGAAAAGAAGCAGATCCTCTACCTGCTCGGCCCGGTGGGCGGCGGCAAGTCGTCGATCGCCGAGCGGCTGAAGGCGCTGATGCAGGAGGTGCCGTTCTACGCGATCAAGGGCTCGCCGGTGAACGAGTCGCCGCTCGGCCTGTTCGACGCGATCGAGGACGGCCCCATCCTCGAGAAGGAATACGGCATCCCGCGCCGCTACCTGCAGCGCATCCTGTCGCCGTGGGCCGTCAAGCGCCTGGATGAATTCGGCGGCGACATCCGCAAGTTCCGCATCGTCAAGCGCTTCCCGTCGGTGCTGAAGCAGGTCGGCATCGCAAAGACCGAACCGGGCGACGAGAACAACCAGGACATCTCGTCGCTGGTCGGCAAGGTCGACATCCGCAAGCTCGAGACCTATGCGCAGGACGACCCCGATGCGTACAGCTACTCCGGCGGGCTGTGCCTGGCCAACCAGGGCCTGCTCGAGTTCGTCGAGATGTTCAAGGCGCCGATCAAGGTGCTGCACCCGCTGCTGACGGCCACGCAGGAAGGCAACTACAAGGGCACCGAAGGGTTCGGTGCGATCCCGTTCGACGGCATCGTGCTCGCGCACAGCAACGAGAGCGAGTGGAAGGCGTTCCGCAACAACAAGAACAACGAGGCCTTCCTCGACCGCATCTACATCGTCAAGGTGCCGTACTGCCTGCGCGTCAGCGAAGAGGTCAAGATCTACGAGAAGCTGCTGCGCGGCTCGTCGCTCGCGCAGGCCACCTGCGCGCCGGGCACGCTGAAGATGATGTCGCAGTTCGCGATCCTCACGCGCCTGAAAGAGCCCGAGAACAGCAGCCTCTACTCGAAGATGCTGGTGTACGACGGCGAGAACCTGAAGGACACCGACCCGCGCGCGAAGAGCTTCCAGGAGTACCGCGACTACGCCGGCGTCGACGAGGGCATGAGCGGCATCTCGACGCGCTTCGCGTTCAAGATCCTGTCGAAGGTCTTCAACTTCGACAGCACCGAGGTCGCCGCGAACCCGGTGCACCTGATGTACGTGCTCGAGCAGCAGATCGAGCGCGAGCAGTTCGCGGCCGAGGTCGAGCAGAAGTACCTCGCGTTCATCAAGGAGCACCTGGCGGTGCGTTATGCCGAGTTCATCGGCAAGGAGATCCAGACCGCCTACCTCGAGAGCTACAGCGAGTACGGCCAGAACATCTTCGACCGCTACGTCACGTATGCCGACTACTGGATCCAGGACCACGAGTACCGCGACACCGACACCGGCGAGGTGTTCGACCGCGGCTCGCTGAACGCCGAGCTCGAGAAGATCGAGAAGCCGGCCGGCATCGCGAACCCGAAGGATTTCCGCAACGAGATCGTCAACTTCGTGCTGCGTGCACGCGCCAACAACGCCGGCAACAACCCGGTCTGGACGAGCTACGAGAAGCTGCGCACGGTGATCGAGAAGAAGATGTTCTCGAACACCGAGGAGCTGCTGCCGGTGATCAGCTTCAACGCGAAGGCGAGCGCCGACGAGGCGAAGAAGCACGAGGACTTCGTCACGCGGATGGTCGCCAAGGGCTACACGTCGAAGCAGGTGCGCCTGCTCTGCGAGTGGTACCTGCGCGTGCGTAAGAGTTCCTGACCCGCCGACCGACGATCGACGACGAAAGGCCCTCATGCTCCAGCAGATTATCGACAGACGGCTGGCGGGCAAGAACAAGTCCATCGGCAACCGCGAGCGCTTCCTGCGCCGCCACAAGGACCAGATCCGCGAGGCGGTCAAGCGCGCGGTCGATGGGCGGGGCATCCGCGACATCGCGCAGGGCGAGGACATCCACATCCCGAAGCGCGACATCGCCGAGCCGGTGTTCGGCCACGGCCAGGGCGGCAAGCGCGAGATGGTGCATCCGGGCAACCAGGACTACGTGCGCGGCGACCGCATCGAGCGGCCGAAGGGCGGCGGGGGCGGCGGCGGCGGGGGGCAGGCGAGCGATTCCGGCGAGGGGGACGACGATTTCGTCTTCCACCTCAGCAAGGAAGAGTTCATGCAGGTCTTCTTCGACGACCTGGCGCTGCCCAACCTCGCGCGCACGACGCTCGCCGACACGCCCGAGTTCAAGACCCACCGTGCCGGCTACAGCAGCGACGGCACGCCGAACAACCTGCATGTGGTGCGCTCGATGCGCGGCGCGATCGGCCGGCGCATCGCGCTCGGCGCCGAATCGCGGCACGAGCTGAGCGAGCTCGAAGACCAGCTGGTGCAGCTCAAGCGCCACCCGCACCCGAACCCGTTCGCGCACGAGATCCCGCCGCTCGAGCTGAAGATCGAGGCGCTGCGTGCACGCCTGAAGCGCATCCCCTACCTCGACCCGATCGACCTGCGCTACCGCAGCCGCGTGCGCGTGCCGGTGCCCACCTCGAAGGCGGTGATGTTCTGCCTGATGGACGTGTCCGGCTCGATGGACGAGGCGCGCAAGGATCTCGCGAAGCGCTTCTTCATCCTGCTGTACCTGTTCCTGACGCGCCACTACGAGAAGATCGACATCGTCTTCATCCGCCACCACACGCAGGCGCAGGAGGTCGACGAGCAGAACTTCTTCCACTCCACCGAAACCGGCGGCACCGTGGTGTCGAGCGCGCTGGTGCTGATGGAGGAGATCGCCCGGGCCCGCTACCCGACCAGCGAATGGAACATCTACGGCGCGCAGGCGAGCGACGGCGACAACTGGCACCACGACAGCGGCCGCTGCCGCGAGCTGCTGGCCAACAACATCCTTCCGCTGTGCCGCTACTTCGCCTACGTGCAGGTGGCCGAGGAAGAGCAGAACCTGTGGGACGAGTACTCGGCGCTGGCCGCCGACACGAAGGCCTTCGCGATCCGCAAGGTGACCGAGGCCTCGCAGATCTACCCGGTGTTCCGCGAGCTGTTCAAGAAGGAGGGTGCACCGACATGAACCTCCACGCCACTCCACCCTGGGGCGCCGAGCGGCGCAAGAAACAGATGCTGACCGCCTTCCCGAAACGCCGTGCCTCCGACCTGGCCGCACCGAAGCGTGCGCACGAGCCGCTGCCCTCGCCCACCGACTGGTCTTTCGAGCTGGTTGAGCGCTACCACGAGGTGATCAAGGCGACCGCCGAGCGCTTCGGCCTGGACACCTACCCGAACCAGCTCGAGATCATCACCGCCGAGCAGATGATGGACGCCTACGCGTCGGTCGGCATGCCGGTGAACTACCGCCACTGGAGCTACGGCAAGGAGTTCATCTCGACCGAGAAGAACTACCGCCGCGGCCACATGGGCCTCGCCTACGAGATCGTCATCAACTCCGACCCCTGCATCAGCTACCTGATGGAGGAGAACACGATGGCGATGCAGGCGCTCGTCATCGCCCACGCGGCCTACGGGCACAACAGCTTCTTCAAGGGCAACTACCTGTTCCGCATGTGGACCGATGCGTCGTCGATCATCGACTACCTGGTCTATGCGAAGAACTATGTCACCGAGTGCGAGGAGCGGCACGGCCTGGACGCGGTCGAGAACTTCCTCGACAGCTGCCATGCGCTGATGAACCACGGCGTCGACCGCTACCGCCGGCCGAGCCGCAAGTCGCTCGCGCAAGAGCTGGCCGACGCGAAGGACCGCGAGGCCTATGCGCAGCGCCAGATCAACGAGATGTGGCGCACGCTGCCGCGCAAGGCCGACAAGGCCGGGCAGGAGGAGGCCGAGTCGCGGCGTTTTCCGGAGGAGCCGCAGGAGAACCTGCTGTACTTCATCGAGAAGCACGCGCCGCTGCTGGAGCCGTGGCAGCGCGAGATCGTTCGCATCGTGCGCAAGGTGGCGCAGTACTTCTACCCGCAGCGCCAGACGCAGGTGATGAACGAGGGCTGGGCCACGTTCTGGCACCACTCGCTGCTGAACACCATGTACGACGACGGCTACCTGAGCGACGGCATGATGATCGAGTGGCTGAAGTCGCATACCAACGTGGTGTACCAGCCGCGTGTCGGCGACCGCGGCTACAACGGCATCAACCCGTACGCACTCGGCTTCGCGATGTACACCGACATCAAGCGCATCTGCCAGAACCCGACCGACGAGGACCGCCATTGGTTCCCGCAGCTGGCCGGCAGCGACTGGCTCGAGTCGATCGACCATGCGATGCGCAACTTCAAGGACGAGAGCTTCATCGGCCAGTACCTGTCGCCGAACCTGATGCGCGAGTTCCGGCTGTTCGCGATCGTCGACGACGAGAAGGACAAGGAGCTGGAGGTCTCGGCCATCCACGACGAGAGCGGCTACCGGCGCGTGCGCGAGGCCTTGTCGCACCAGTACGACCTGGGCAGCCGCGAGCCCAACATCCAGGTGTGGAGCGTGAACCTGCGCGGCGACCGTTCGCTGACGCTGCGCCATGCCCAGCACAACGACCGGCCGTTGCACGACAGCGCGCAAGAGGTGCTGAAGCATGCGGCCCGGCTGTGGGGCTTCGGCGTGCACCTGGAGAGCATCAACTCGGCGGGCGAGGTGCAGAAGCGCTGGTCGGTGCCAGCACCTGGTTGAGCCCCCCAGTCGCTACGCTCGTGCGTTCGGCGCTCGCAGCCCGGGTGACAACCCGGGAATCAAYCCCCAWTTGTTCGCTTGTCACCTCYRCAAGGCAGGGCGGTGGCAGAAGGCGCGKGCGGGGAGKCTGKGGAGCGCCAATAAGGRAGKWGCGCCGGAGCTGGCTGGWTTCATGGYCCGCGCGCGCAGCGCGCTTCGTGCACTGACTGTCGCCGACTGTTTGACCACAACGAACGAAGTGAGTGGCGGGAGTTTCGGCGACGGGCCATGAATCCAGACAGTGGAGGGGAGTCTTCGCCCCGACAGGGGCGAAGACCGCACCTGACGGCGAGCCACAGCCTCCCCGCACGCGCCTTCCGCGCGAACGAACGAACACCTACAGCAGCAACTCGTCGGGCGGTATGAAGACCCGCACCGTGCTGATCAGCTTGTCGACGTAGGCCTCTTTCTCACCGACCGGCGCCACGTAGTGCAGCGCCTTCGCCGTCGCATCGACGCCGGCGCGCCGCAGCATCGCCCAGGTGGCGAGGTACTGCGAGGCCAGGCAGCCACCGGCCGTCGCGATCGGGCCGCGTGCATGGAACGGCGCATCGACCACCCGCACGCCCGCCTCGACCACCCACGGCTTGGTGGTCAGGTCGGTGCAGGCCGGGATGTCGGCCAGCAGCCCCAGCCGCGCCAGCAGCAGCGTGCCCGAGCACTGCGCACCGATCAGCTGGCGCACCGGGTCGAGTTGCAGCCGGTCGAGCAATGCGCTGTTCTCGGCGATCGCCCGCGTGTAGATGCCGCTGCCGAACAGCACGATGTCGGCCTCGTTGGCGAACTCCAGCGGCTGCTGCGTCTCGATCGTCACGCCGTTCATCGACGTGAGCCGCTGGCTCGGGCCGGCGATCTCGACCGTCCAGCCGGCCGGCCGCAGGCGGCTCAGCAGGCCGAGCGCGATGAACGAATCGAGCTCGTTGAAGCCGTCGAAGGTGACGATCGCGACGCGCACCGGGGTGGGCCCGTTCATCGGGCAGGCCCTCTCACTCTTCGAGCAGGCTGCGCAGCATCCACGCAGTCTGCTCGTGCACCGTCAGGCGCTGGGTCAGCAGGTCGGCGGTCGGCTCGTCGCCGGCCTTGTCGGCCAGCGGGAACAGGCTGCGCGCCGTGCGGGCGACGGCTTCATGGCCCTGCACCAGGATGCGCACCATCTCGAGCGCCTTCGGCGGCACGGCCGGTGCGTCCTGGATGGAGGCCAGCGCGCCGAACTGCCCGTACGAGCCCGGCGCCGGATGACCCAGCGAGCGGATGCGCTCGGCAATCGGGTCGACCGCGGCCCACAGCTCGGTGTACTGCGTCATGAACATCAGGTGCAGCGTGTTGAACATCGGCCCGGTGACGTTCCAGTGGAAGTTGTGCGTCGTCAGGTACAGCGTGTAGGTGTCGGCCAGCAGCTTGCTCAGGCCGCCGGCGATCGCCGCGCGGTCCTTGTCGCTGATGCCGATGTGGATGCCGAGGCTGCCGCTCGGGGCGGTCGAGCCGGAGGCAACGGCTGCGGTCTTGGTCTTCTTCGCCATCTGGGAATCTCCGGAAATGAAAGGTGGTTCGGATTGCAGTCTAGTCAGGGATCAAAGGCCCCTCACGACACTTTGCTGACGCCCTCGAGCGGGCAGGCATAGATCGCGTTGCGCAACGCGGCGATCGCCTCGTAGCGCGTGAAGGTGCGCCGCCACGCCAGCACGACGCGCCGCGTGGGCACGGGCGCCGCGAACGGCACGTAGCGCACATGCGGCTGCTGGTCCTTCGGCACGCTGAGTTGCGGCACCACGGTGACGCCCATGCCGGACGCCACCATGTACTTGATGGTCTCCAGCGACGAGCCCTCGAAGCTCTTGCGGATGCCCTCGGCATCGCTCGAGAAGCGGGCGTACTCGGGGCAGACCTCGAGCACGTGGTCGCGGAAGCAGTGGCCGGTGCCGAGCAGCAGCATCGTCTCCTGCTTGAGCTCCTCGGCGGTGATGCGCTTGCGCTTGGCGAGCGGGTGGTCCTTGGGCACCGCGACGGCGAAGGGCTCGTCGTACAGCGGCGCGACCGCGAGGCCGGTGTCGGGGAAGGGCTCGGCCATGATCGCGCAGTCGAGCTCGCCGGTGCGCAGCATGTCGAGCAGCCGGGCGGTGAAGTTCTCCTGCAGCACCAACGGCATCTGCGGCACGCGCTCGATCGCCTGCTTCACCAGGTCGGGCAGCAGGTAGGGGCCGATCGTGTAGATCACGCCGACGCGCAGCGGCCCCGACACCGGGTCCTTGCCGCGCTTGGCGATCTCCTTGATGCCGGCCGCCTGGTCGATCACCGATTGCGCCTGGCGCACGATCTCTTCGCCGAGCGGGGTCGCGCTCACCTCGTTGGAGCCGCGCTCGAACAGCTTGACGTCGAGTTCCTCCTCGAGCTTCTTGATCGCGACGCTGAGGGTCGGCTGCGAGACGAAGCAGGCCTCGGCGGCACGCCCGAAGTGCTTCTCGCGGGCGACCGCAACGATGTATCTCAACTCGGTCAGTGTCATGGCATCCCGCTCTAACCCCGGCACGGAGGAAGCGGAAGAATATCCGACACCCGGGCGCGCGTCATGCGCCTGCCGGCATCGCCTTGCGATACCTCGGGCTGTAGCGCTTGCGACAGATGAACCGGCGGCGGATTCTCCGGCCCGCGGCATCCGCCGCGCACTGGAAGACCCCGAATGAGCAAGCCCCCTTCACGTGTCCTGAGCGTCGCTTCGCTGCTGGCCGTGGCCTCGCTGTCAGCCGCCCTCAGCGCCTGCTACGTGGTGCCGATCGACCCGCGCACCGGCCAGGGCTATCCGATCCAGCGGGCCGACGGCCGCGGCGACGGCACGGCACCACCGGCCAGCGTCACCGTCGTGACGCCGCCCGCCCCCGCGGCACCGCCCGCGCCCACCGTGCTGAACGCACGCCTCTACCCGCTGAACACGCAGGCCAACAAGGGCGGCCTGCTGACGGCCGTCGTCGTCGACAACAACACTGGCCGCGGCAGCTTCACGCTGTCCTACCTGGGCGACACGATGCAGGGCGAGAGCACCCGCGTCGATGCCAGCTACGCCGCCTTCGGACGCATCTACAACGAGGTGCTGGGGCTGAACCAGCGCAGCTTCAGCGGGCGCCGCGGCATCGCGAACGCCTATGGCGGCAAGGGCGTCAACGCCCAGTGCGAGTACCTGATCACCGGCCCGGGCATCGGAACCGGCGCCTGCCAGTTCTCCGACGGCGCCCGCTACCAGATCCACTTCGGTACATGACGGCCCCTCGGTCGACGGGTACGTCGACCGATCCCCCGTGGGGATGCGGGCCGGCTTGGGGCGGCCCGGCGCTCGGCCCGCGTCAGGACTTCGTCGGCCGCTTGATGGCTTCGAGCTTGTCGAGCCCGACGGCCTCGAGCGATTTCTTCAGCGCCGCCAGGTCCACCTGCCGCCCCTTGGCCTCGACGATCACGCCATTGGTCAGCAGCACCGTCACCTCGCCCTGGCTGCCGTCCTTGCGGTACTCCTCGCGCACGGTGCGCTCGCCCTGCTTGTAGACCTTCTCGACCTGCTCGGCCGTCTCCTTGTCCATCGTCATGCCGGACCAGGCGGCCAGTGCCGCGAGGCCGGCGGTGCCGCCCAGGTCGGTGATGGTCAGCTGCAGGTGCCTGTCGCCGGCGGTGTACGCCGCCTTGGCCATCGAGCTGGCGATGCCGATCGCCTGGCCGCCCTGCGATTCGATCGATTCGCGCTTCAGGTCGCCCAGCGCCTCGGGCAGCGCGGCCTTCAGGTCCGCAGGCGCGATCGGCTGGCCGTTGCCGCCGGTCAGCGCGCCCATCATCTCGCCCATCGCCTTGCCGGTGGCGGCCGGGTCGCCCGACTTCTGCGCCTCTTCCATGCGCTTGCCGGCCTCTTCCAATTTCTTCGAGAGGTCATCCATCTTCGCGGTGTCGACCCTGACCTCGCCACCCGGCGTCTTGATCGTCACCGCGCTGCCGTGCGAGCCGGCCCAACCGCCCCACGAGCCCACGCGCATCGGCCCACCCATCGCCGTCAGCGCGCCCAGCACGATGTAGATCACGATGGCGCAGACGATCACCACCGCTGTGTAGGCACCGGCCTTGTCCTGCGGGCACTTCATCAGCACCGGCAGGCCGAGGTAGATCAGGTAGATGCCGTACAGCGACGCGAGGATGCCCAGGATCCACAGCCCCGGCACCAGGTGGAACACGCCGCCGACCCAGCCGGCGGTGCTCGCATACGCCACCAGCTTCAGCGCGCTGACCTGTCCCTTGGTGCCGCCGAAGCTGGGCGCGAGCGCATCGACGATCAGCGTCAGCACGAAGACGTTCACGAGCGCCAGCACGTAGCCCAGCACCAGCGTCGACAGCCCCCAGAACCCGAGGCCGACATAGAAGACCATGCCGAGGAACGCCGCGACCGGCGGGATCGCCGCCAGGATCAACACGTAGCCCTTGTAGATCGAGGCCTGTGTCGCCGGCTCGGCATCGATCACCGGCCAGGTCTGCTTCGGCTTCAGCAGGATGTCTTGAACACGCTGGATCAGGTTCATGGGCAGGCCCTCCGCGGTTGATGGTGCCGCCGGGATGCTATCCCGCGCCTCCCACCGTGAGGGCTCGAGAAACTAGGGGGATGCCCGCGCAGTCGCGGGTGTTCACGCCTTCAGGTACTCCGCCTTGCCGCCCAGCCAGCGCGCCACGTGCTGCTCGGCAATGCGCGGGTGCTGCGCCAGCAGCGTCGTCGCGACGGCGCGCGCGCGGTGCACCAGCGCCTCGTCGAGCGCGAGGTCGGCGAAGCGCAGCAGCGGCGCGCCCGATTGCCGCGCACCGAGGAACTCGCCCGGCCCGCGGATCTCCAGGTCGCGCCGCGCGATCTCGAAGCCGTCGTTGGTCTCGGCCATCGCGCGCAGCCGGTCCTTGCCGGTGGGCGACAGCGGCGCCGTGTAGACCAGCACGCACACGCTCGCGACCGAGCCGCGCCCGACCCGCCCGCGCAGCTGGTGCAGCTGGCTGAGCCCGAAGCGCTCCGCATGCTCGATCACCATCAGCGAGGCGTTCGGCACGTCGACGCCGACCTCGATCACCGTCGTGCTGACCAGCACCTTCATCTCGCCCGCGGTGAACAGCGCCATCACCGCCGCCTTCTCCGCCGCCGGCATGCGGCCATGCAGCAGGCCGACCATCTCGTCGGGCAATGCCTCGCACAGCTGCTGGTGCGTGGCGGTCGCGTTCTGCAGGTCCAGCGTCTCCGATTCCTCGATCAGCGGACACACCCAGTACACCTGCCGGCCGCGCGCCACCTCGTCGGCGATCGTCAGGATGACGTTGCCGCGCCGCGCATCGCTGAAGACCTTGGTGACGATCGGCGTGCGCCCGGGCGGCAGCTCGTCGATGGTGCTCACGTCGAGGTCGGCGAACACCGTCATCGCGAGCGTGCGCGGGATCGGTGTCGCGCTCATCATCAGCAGGTGCGGCTCCAGTGCGCCCTGCTGCAGCTTGGCGCGCAGCGCGAGCCGCTGCGCGACGCCGAAGCGGTGCTGCTCGTCGATGATCGCGAGGCCCAGGCGCGCGAACTCGACCTCGCCCTGGATCACCGCATGCGTGCCGACCACCAGCCCCGCCTCGCCCGAGGCCACCCGTGCCAGCATCTCGCGCCGTGCCTTGCCCTTGCGGCTGCCGGTCAGCCAGGCCACCTGCACGCCCAGCGGCTCGAGCCAGCCGACGAGCTTGCGGAAATGCTGCTCGGCGAGGATCTCGGTGGGCGCCATCAGCGCGCACTGCCAGCCCTCGTTCATCGCGATCGCGGCCGACAGCGCGGCCACCACCGTCTTGCCCGAACCGACGTCGCCCTGCAGCAACCGGTGCATCGGCACCGGGCGCTGCAGGTCGAGCGCGATCTCCTCGACGACGCGGCGCTGCGCCAGCGTCAGCGAGAACGGCAGCGCCGCGAGCAGCCGCTCCTGCAGGCCGCCTGCGCGCACCGTGAAGGCCGGCGCCTGCTGCAGCGCCCGCTCCTGCTTGGCCTGCAGCTGCGACAGCTGCTGCGCGAGCAGCTCCTCGAACTTCAGCCGCTGCCAGGCCGGATGGCTGTGGTCTTCCAGCGTCGCGAGGCTCACGTCGGGCGCCGGGTGGTGCAGGAAGCGCAGCGCCTCGCGCAGGCTCATCAGCCCGCTCGGCAGCAGCGCCGCCGGCACGATCTCCGACAGGTCGGCGCGTTGCAGGCCCGAGGCCACCGCCTTGCGCAGATAGGCCTGCGGCAGCGTCGCGCTGGTCGGGTAGACCGGCGTCAGCGCCTGCGCAAGCGGCGTGTCGTCGTCGACGCCCTTGAAGTTCGGGTGCACCATCTCGCGCCCGAAGAAGCCGCCACGCGCCTCGCCGCGCACGCGCACGCGCTTGCCGACGCCGAGCGTCTTCTGGTGATTCGGGTAGAAGTTCAGGAACCGCAGCCAGAGTTCCTCGGTGCCGTCGTCGATCTTCACGACCAGCTGGCGGCGCGGGCGGAACTGGATCTCGCACTCGCGCACGATGCCTTCGACCTGCGCGTTGTCGCCGTCGCGCAGCGCGGCGATCGGCGTGATGCGGGTCTCGTCCTCGTAGCGCAGCGGCAGGTGCAGCGCGAGGTCGATGTCGCGCACCAGGCCCAGCTTCTCCATCGCCTTCTGCGGCGCGGATTTCTCGCGTGCGGGTTCCGGAGCGGGAGCAGGAGATTCCAGGGGAGACGAGGCGGCGCGACCGGGCATGCGCGGATTCTGCCGCGTCAACCGTCCATGAAAGAATCCGTCCCCTGCAGATCTTCGCCAGGCCGGTCCAGCCTGCATGCCATGTCGTCCGATTCGTCCTCCTCCTCCCCGCGCCTCTTCACGCGTCCTTTCACACTCAGCGACTTCGATTTCGCCTTGCCGCCCGAATTGATCGCGCAGCACCCGGCCGCCGAACGCAGCGCGTCGCGGCTGCTGGACGGGCGCGGTGCCGCGCCCGTCGACCGCATCTTCCGCGAGCTGCCGGCGCTGCTGCAGCCGGGCGATTTGCTCGTCTTCAACGACACGCGCGTCATCAAGGCCCGGCTGTACGGCGCCAAGGCCAGCGGCGGCGCGGTCGAGGCGCTGGTCGAGCGGCTGCTGCCGGGCAACGAGCTGTTGATGCACCTGCGCGCCAGCAAGTCGCCGAAGCCGGGCCAGACGGTGCGCTTCGCCGATGCCTTCGATGCCGAGGTGCTGGGCCGCGGCGGGCCGGACGGCAGCCTGTTCCGCCTGCGCTTCCCGTCCGATCCGCTGGCGCTGCTGGATCAGCACGGCCACGTGCCGCTGCCGCCGTACATCACGCATGGCGACGAGGCCGATGACGAGCGGCGCTACCAGACCGTGTTCGCCGCGCGGCCGGGCGCCGCCGCGGCACCGACCGCCGCGCTGCATTTCGACGAAGGCGTGCTGGCGGCGCTGCGCGAGCGCGGTGTCGGCAGCGCGAGTGTCACGCTGCACGTCGGCGCCGGCACCTTCCAGCCGGTGCGCAGCGAGAACATCGCCGAGCACACGATGCACAGCGAGTGGTTCGAGGTGCCGCAGGCCACGGTCGACGCGATCGCGCGCACGCAGGCGGCCGGCGGCCGCGTGGTGTCGGTCGGCACGACCACGCTGCGCGCGCTGGAATCGGCCGCGCGCGGCGGCACGCTGCAGGCCGGCAGCCGCGACACCGACATCTTCATCACGCCCGGCTTCACGTTCCTCGTCGTCGACGTGCTGGTCACCAACTTCCACCTGCCGAAGAGCACGCTGCTGATGCTGGTCAGCGCGTTCGCCGGGTACGAGCACGTGATGGCGCTGTACCGGCACGCGATCGCGCAGGGGTATCGGTTCTTCAGCTATGGGGATGCGATGCTGCTGGAGCGCTCGAGCCCTTCCATTGCCGGACAATCCCCCCATGCTCCAGTTTGACCTCCTCAAGACCGAAGGCCATGCGCGCCGCGGCCGCCTGACGCTGAACCACGGCGTCGTCGAAACCCCGATCTTCATGCCGGTGGGCACCTACGGCACCGTCAAGGGCGTGATGCCAGCCTCGCTCGAGGCGATGGGCGCGCAGATCATCCTCGGCAACACCTTCCACCTGTGGCTGCGCCCCGGCGTCGACATCCTGCGCCAGTTCGGCGGGCTGCACCGCTTCGAGGGCTGGACCAAGCCCATCCTCACCGACAGCGGCGGCTTCCAGGTCTGGTCGCTCGGCGAGATGCGCAAGATCAGCGAGGAAGGCGTGCGCTTCGCCTCGCCCGTCAACGGCGACAAGCTGTTCCTGACGCCCGAGACCAGCATGCAGATCCAGCACGCGCTGAACAGCGACATCGTGATGCAGTTCGACGAGTGCACGCCGTACGAGAGCAAGGGCCACATCACGACCGAACGCGAAGCCCGCACGTCGATGGAGCTCAGCCTGCGCTGGGCGCGCCGCTGCCTGGCCGAGTTCCAGCGCAACGAGAACCCGAACGCGCTGTTCGGCATCGTGCAGGGCGGCATGTTCGAGAACCTGCGCGAGGAATCGCTCGCGTCGCTGGTCGAGCTCGACCTGCCCGGCTACGCGATCGGCGGCGTCAGCGTCGGCGAGCCCAAGGCCGAGATGCAGCGCATCATGGCCCACACGCCGCACCGACTGCCGGCCCACAAGCCGCGCTACCTGATGGGCGTGGGCACGCCGGAAGACCTGGTCGAGGGCGTCGCCGCCGGCGTCGACATGTTCGACTGCGTGATGCCCACCCGCAACGCGCGCAACGGCCACCTGTTCACCCGCTTCGGCGACCTGCGCCTGCGCAATGCCCGCTACCGCACCGACGAGCGCCCGATCGACGAGACCTGCAGCTGCCACACCTGCCAGGGCTTCAGCCGCGCCTACCTGCACCACCTCGACCGCTGCGGCGAGATGCTCGGGCCGATGCTCACCACCATCCACAACCTGCACTACTACCTGAACCTGATGCGCGAGGTGCGCGAGGCGCTCGATGCCGGCCGCTTCGCCGACTTCGCGCGGCAGTTCGCCATCGATCGCGCGCGTGGCTTCGGTCCGGCGCAACCCGCACAGGCCCCGCCCGGCTGAGCCGGCTCCACCCATCGCGCAGCGCCACGCCGATGATCGCCCTCGCCACTGGATGCACGGGTTTCCACCAGGGTCGGCTACCCTGCCGTGAAGTCGTTCACGCTCGCCGCCGTCGCGTGCACACCCGCGACGGGCACACTCGACAGCTTTGCCAGACAGCCTCCCCAGCCCGACCCGATGCTCCGCCGATTGATCTCGACGGGTGAGCGCCTGTGGGCGTCCATGTACGCCTTCCTGCAGTTGCCAGGCCGCCCGTCCCAGGACACCGACAGCCGCGTTCAGCTGAGCGCGCTGCGCATCGTCCTGCTCAGCGGGATCACGCTCGAGGCGGCCATCTCGCTGCACAGCTCGTGGCTCGGGCTGCAGCGCGGCGTCTACTACATCCTCGTCATCGTCATCGCGTTCTACCTGGCGCTGCTGGCCGCGATCCGCTGGTCGACGCAGCACCAGCGGCTGGCCAGCAACGGCCTGATCGTCATCGTCTACGCCGCCGGCCTGGTGATCGCCACCTGCGTGCGCATTCCCGAGGTGCAGCGTCTCGGCTACGTGTTCTGCTACTCGGCGCCGCTGCTGGCCGGCCTGCTGCGCGGCTACCGGCTCGCGCTCGCGCTGATGGCGCTGAACCTGGTGCCGTTCGGCCTGGCGGCCTCGGGCTACGTGATGCCCAACGTGTTCGGGATCGACGTCACGCTCAACACCTCGCCGCTGTACATCCACGGCCTGCTCTTCACCTTCTTCAACTTCTGCCTGCCGCTCGCGGTGTTCCGCATCCTGAGCGCGGTCAAGCACTCGCAGCAGCATGCGAAGCGCATGCAGGACCTGTACGAGGACCTGTTCGAGAACCAGGGCACCGCCGTCGTCGTGTGCCGCGACGACGGCCGCGTGCGGCGCGGCAACCGGCTGTTCGCGCAGCTCGCCGGCAGCGTGATCGACGACCAGCCGCTGTCCCGCTGGCTGCGTTCGACCGCCCCGGAGGGTAGCGCTGTCCCGAGTTTCGACGCCGGCACCGAGTGGCTGGCCGGCGAGGGCCGCACGCAGCGCCGGGTGGTGGTGCGCAGCCGCTTCGCCTGCGGCGACCGCCATTTCGCGGTCAGCTTGCAGGACGTGACCGAACTGCGCGAGCTGCAGCGCAACCTGGTGCGCAGCCAGGCCGAGGCCGAGTACCTGGCGTCGCACGACGTCGTCACCGGCCTGCCGCGCCCCGAGGGCATGGCGCAGTGGCTCGATCGCCAACGCGCCACGCTGCAGGCCGGCATGGTGATCCCGGTGGTGTCGTGCGGGCTGGGCTCGCTGCGCCAGGTCAATGCGCGCTTCGGCATGGCGCAGGGCAACCAATTCATCGTCGCGTTCGCGAACGCGCTGCGCGAGGCCGGCGGCAAGGACAGCTACATCGCCCGCACCCGCGGCTCGATGCTGACCATCGCGCTGCCGCCGCTGCCGGCGGTGCAGGCCACGATGGCGGTGACGCGGCTGCGCCGGGCGCTGCCGCACCAGCTGCAGGTCGGCAGCGGCCATGTGCTGGTCGAGCTCGCGCTCGGTGCCGCGCTGTTCCCGATCGACAGCGCACAGGCCGCCGAGGTGATGCACCGCAGCGGCGTCGCGATGGAGCTGTCGCGCGAGGGCAGCGCCACCGCCGAGGAGATCGGCACGCCGATCAGCGAGCGCGCGGTGAGCCGGCGCATCGCGATCGAATCGGCGCTCGAGCAGGCCATCGACGACCGCGAGCTGCATGTCGTCTACCAGCCGCAGGTGCGCTCGAACGGCCAGCTGCTGGGTTTCGAGGCGCTGGTGCGCTGGAACAGCCCGGCGCTGGGCGCGGTGTCGCCGGCCGAGTTCGTGCCGGTGGCCGAGCAGATGGGCTGCGTGTCGCGCATCACCGACTACATCCTCGACGAGGTGTGCCGGCAGCTCGCGCTGTGGATGGCGGCCGGCGCGCAGGCGCCGCGCGTCGCGGTGAACCTGTCGGCGCGCGACCTCGACCGCGACAACCTGTTCGAGACGGTGCTGGCCGCGGTCGGCCGCTACGACGTGCCGGTCGGCGCGCTCGACCTGGAGGTCACCGAGACCTTCCTCGCCGAGCGGCCCGAGCGGGCGCTCGCGCAGCTGAAGCTGCTGCGCGAATGGTCGTTCAAGATCTCGATCGACGATTTCGGCACCGGCTACTCGTCGCTGTCCAAGCTGGCCGACCTGCCGATCGACGTGCTGAAGATCGACCGCAGCTTCCTGCTCGACCTGCCGGGCAATGCACGGCGCGAGCGCATCGTGCGCTCGATCGTCACGCTGGCCAACAACCTGCACCTGCAGGTGGTGGCCGAAGGGGTCGAGCGCGGCGCGCAGCTGCGCTTCCTGCAGATGCTGGGCGTCGACGCCTACCAGGGCTTCCTGTTCCATGCGCCGGCGCCGGCCGAGCACTGGACGCCGATGCTGCTCGGCGGCCTGCCGTCGATCGAGGACCTGATGTTGCCGGGTCCCCCGCAGTTCGGTCACAGCCTCATCTGAAGAACACGGGAGGCAGCATGACGGGAGAGGTTGATTRCCTGATCGTCGGCGGCGGCTCGGCCGGCTGCGTGCTCRCGAACCGGCTCAGTGCCGATCCGTCGACCGCCGTCGCGCTGATCGAGGCCGGCGGCGAGGGCCGCGGCGCGTTGATCGAGATGCCGGTCGGCGCGGTCACGATGCTGCCGACGCGGCTCAACAACTGGGCCTTCGAGACCGTGCCGCAGCCCGGCCTGAACGGCCGCCGCGGCTACCAGCCGCGCGGCAAGGCGCTGGGCGGATCGTCGGCGATCAACGCGATGATCTACACCCGCGGCCACCGCAGCGACTACGACCACTGGGCCGCGCTCGGCAATGCGGGCTGGTCCTACGACGAGGTGCTGCCGTACTTCAGGAAGGCCGAGAACAACGAGCGCCTGCACGACGAGTTCCACGGCCGCGACGGCCCGCTGCACGTCGGCGAGCTGCGCAGCGCGAACCCGTGGCAGCAGCGCTGGCTGCAGGCGGCACGCGAAGCCGGCTTCGCGCTCAACGACGACTTCAACGGTGCGAGCCAGGACGGCATCGGCATCTACCAGGTCACGCAGCACCGCGGCGAACGCTGGAGCGCCGCGCGCGCCTACCTGCACCCGGTGATGGACGCGCGCGACAACCTGCACGTGCTGACGACGGCGCAGACCTTGCGCGTGCTGTTCGACGGCAAGCGGGCCATCGGCATCGAGATGGCACGCGGCCGCCATGTCGAGCGGCTGATGGCGCGGCGCGAGGTGATCCTGTGCGCCGGTGCGCTGCAGACGCCGCAGCTGCTGCAGGTGTCGGGCGTCGGCGACGGCGCCTTCCTGCAGCGCACCGGCATCCACCTGAAGCACCACCTGCCGGGCGTCGGCCGCAACCTGCAGGACCACATCGACTTCACGTTCGGCTACCGCGTGCCCGACACCTCGCTGTTCGGTTTCTCGCCGGCCGGCAGCATCAACGCGCTGCGCGAGTACGCACGCTATCGGCGCGAGCGCAGCGGCCTCTTGACCAGCAACTTCGCCGAGGGCGGCGGCTTCCTGCGGGTGTCGCCGGATTCGCCGGCACCGGACGTGCAGCTGCATTTCGTCGTCGCGCTGGTCGACGACCACGCGCGCAAGCTGCACCTGCGGCACGGGCTGTCATGCCATGTCTGCCTGCTGCGGCCGCGCAGCCGCGGCACGGTGCTGGTGCAAAGCGGCGACGTGCGCGACGCGCCGCTGATCGACCCGAAGTACTTCGACGATCCCGACGACCTGGAGGTGCTGGTCGAAGGCTGGAAGCTGACGCAGCGGCTGCTGCAGGCCCCGGCGATCGCGTCGCGCCTGAAGCGCGACATGTTCACGGCGGGTGTCTCGAGCGACCACGAGATCCGCGAGGTGATCCGCAACCGCGCCGACACCATCTACCACCCGAGCGGCACCTGCAGGATGGGCACCGACCCGATGGCGGTGGTCGACCCGTCGCTGCGCGTGCACGGGGTGCAAGGCTTGCGCGTGGTCGATGCCTCGGTGATGCCGACGCTGATCGGCGGCAACACGAATGCGCCGACGATCATGATTGCCGAGAAGGCGGCCGACCTGATCCTGGCCGCGGGCTGAACCCGTTCAAGCAGCGGCCAGCAGCGTCTCGAGGCAGTGTTCGCGGATGCCGTAGAAGGCCTTGATCTCGCGGATCTGCGCCAGCACCTCGTCGACCGGTCTGGGTTGCGTGCGCTTCACCGCGAGGATCATCTTGTTCTTGCTGGTGTGCTCCAGCGCCACGAACTCGAACACCTGCGTGTCGTAGCCCTGCGATTCGAGCAGCAGCGCGCGCAGGCCGTCGGTCAGCATCTCGGCCTCCTGGCCGAGGTGGATGCCGTGCTGCAGGATCGGCCGCAGCGGGTGCGGGCTCAGCAGCTGCGGGCGGATCTCCTTGTGGCAGCACGGCGAGCACATGATGATGGACGCACCGGCGCGGATGCCCATGTCGATCGCGTAGTCGGTGGCGATGTCGCAGGCGTGCAGCGCGATCATCACGTCGACCGGTTCGCGCGCATGGGTGCGCACGTCGCCGTGGCGGAACGCGAGCCCGGCCATGCCGTTGCGCTGCGCGGCGGCGTTGCACAGGCGCACCATGTCCTCGCGCAGCTCGACGCCGGTGACCTGCGCGTTCATGCCGCGCGTCGCGTGCAGGTACTCGTGCATCGCGAAGGTCAGGTAGCCCTTGCCGGCGCCGAAGTCGAGCACGCGCACGTCCTTCGCGTCGCGCAGCGGCGAGGCCTTCAGCGCGCTGTCGAGCACCTCGACGAACTTGTTGATCTGCTTCCACTTGCGCGCCATCGCCGGCACCAGCTGGTGCTGTGGCGTCGTGACGCCGAGGTCGGTCAGGAACGGGCGGGCGATGTCGACGAAGCGGTGCTTCTCGCGGTCGTGGGCACCGGCCGCGTCGTCGGCCTCGTGTTCGGCGGCCGCCACGCGCAGCGTCTGTTGCCCCTTCTTGCTGACCATCAGCTGCACGTCCTCGCTGCGGGTCATCAGGTGCAGGTGGCCGAACAGCTCGACGGCCCGTTCGCGCAGGCTCTGCAGGCCGTCGGCGAGCGGCATGTTGCGGGTCACGTCGCGCGTGCGGTAGGTGTAGACGAAGCTGAGGGTGTCGGCGTCGCGCACCTGGATGCGGCGCAGCGTGGCGCGCAGCAGGTCGGGCTCGGGCCCGCGGTACTTGGCCAGCACCAGCTTGACGAAGCTGTGCTCGTCCAGGCTGTCGGCCAGCCGCTTGAAGAATCTGTCGCCGTCGCTCGTGCTGCTCGTCATCGGCCGCATTATCCCGGGCCCTCGGCCACCGCAGCGCTTGCGCGGACAATCCATCTCCATGAACCCCGACACGCCCTTCCCCTCCCTGAATGACATCCGCGCAACCGCCGATCGCCTGGCCGGCAAGGTGCGAGAAACGCCCGCGTGGCGCTGGCAGAGCGGCGCGGTCGCGACCCGGCTCGCGCCGGTGACCGAGGTCTGGCTGAAGCTGGAGCTCTTCCAGACCACCGGCAGCTTCAAGCTGCGGGGCGCGCTGAACTGCATCGAGGCGCTGGATGCCGACGCGAAGCGGCGCGGCATCGTCGCCGCGAGCGCCGGCAACCACGCGATCGCCGTGGCGTACGCGGCGCGCATCGCCGGCACCAGCGCAACGGTCGTGATGCCGAAGCATGCGAGCCCGCTGCGCATCGCCACCTGCGAGGGTTTCGGCGCGAAGGTGGTGCTGGTCGCCAACGTGCACGAGGCCTTCGCCGGCGCGCAGGCACTGGTGGCCGACGAAGGCCGCACGATGATCCACCCGTTCGACGGCCCGCTGACCTCGCAAGGCACCGCGACGGTCGGGCTGGAATTCATGCAGCAGGTGCCGCAGCTCGACGCGGTGGTGGTGCCGGTGGGCGGTGGCGGCTTGATCTCGGGCATTGCCGCCGCCGTCAAGCAGATCAATCCGGACTGCCGCGTCTACGGCGTCGAGCCGCTGGGTGCCGACGCGATGTACCGCAGCTTCCAGGCCGGCGAGCCGGTGAAGCTGGACGCGGTCGACACGATCGCCGACAGCCTGGGCGCACCGTATGCGCTGGCGTACAGCTACGGCGTGTGCCGCCGCTTCGTCGACGAGATCGTGCGCGTGTCCGACGACGACATGTGCCGCGGCATGCACGACCTGTTCATCGACATGAAGCTGGCGGTCGAGCCGGCGCCGGCGGCCGCGGTGGCCGCGCTGTTCGGCCCGCTGAAGGACCGGCTCGACGGCCGCCGCGTC
The DNA here is from genome assembly GCF_056403355.1 of Rhizobacter sp. P2_H3. Classification (NCBI taxonomy): domain Bacteria; kingdom Pseudomonadati; phylum Pseudomonadota; class Betaproteobacteria; order Burkholderiales; family Sphaerotilaceae; genus Rhizobacter; species Rhizobacter sp. P2_H3. The sequence continues at coordinate 51,985 of NZ_JBFUFQ010000005.1, forward strand.
GGCCTGGTCATGTGCGGCAGCAACATCGACGCGGCCCGCCACGCCGAGCTGGTGGCGCGCGGCAAGCCGGCCTGACGGACGGGACATGCCGCGCCGGCCGAAGCATCACTACAGCGTCTACGTGGTGGAGCTGGCCGATCAGGTGTGGAACGAGCCGAGCTTCCGCAAGGCGAACCCCGACTACCAGCTGGGCAAGCCCTTCGTCTACGTCGGCATGACGGGCCTGGACCCGGATGTCAGGTTCGACAAGCACAAGGCCGGCATCCAGGCGAACCGCTTCGTCACGACCTATGGGCTGCGGTTGCTGCCGAAGCTGTACGAGGTCTACAACCCGATGCCGTACGACGGGGCGCGCGACATGGAAGTGGAGCTCGGGATTGCTCTTCGGGAGGCTGGGTTCGGGGTGTGGCAGGCTTAAAGTGACCGACAAGTATGCGAGCGTCCGCGCGTTCGTCGGTCACTTCAATCTTTTCCCCCAAACACAGACGGACGGTGGCCGCAAAGGCTCGGGTAGGCAGGGTGTGGAGCGCCAATCAGGGCGGGGCGCCGGAGCTGGCTGGTTTCATGGCCCGCGTGCGCCAGCACGCTTCGTCAACTGACTGTCGTCGACTGTTTGACCACAACGAACGAAGTGAGTGGAGGGAGTTTCGACGACGGGCCATGAAACCAGTCAGCGCAGGGGAGTCATCGCCCCCAGGGCGATGACCGCACCGACCGGCGAGCCACACCCTGCCTACCCGAGCCTTTGCTCGCGCCCAAAGACGACGGTCAACTCCGCAAACGAAACGCGGCATCCCAGCCGAGTTCGCGCCGCACCTTGTCACCCGTGATCTGCCAGCTCGGCTCGGCCACGTTGTAGATGCCCGGCGCGCCTCGGTCGACCGCCAGCAGCGCCGCATACGCCGCCGCGTCGACATGCAAGGCAGACGGCTTGCCCGCCGCCGTCTCGACCCCGGTGCCCGGCCCGTAGAAGTGGCCATAACGCAGCACCACGCCCTCGAGCCCCGGCGATTGCGTCACCAGCCGCTCCAGCGTTGCCACGGCTTCCACCGTGGTGGCCCGCGCCCCTTCGGCCTTCAGGTCCAGCGGATCGCTCTCGGCATGCGGCTCGCGCCCCGCGGCGTAGATCCAGGCGATGCTCTGCGCCACCATCCGCTTCGCACCGCTGGCAAGCGCCGCATCGACCAGGTTCTGCGTGCCCTCGGTGCGCAGCCGCGCGTTGCGCACCAGCGCCTCGTCGCGCGTCGCCGCATCGTTCAGCAGTGCGAGATCCGTCAACTGGTGCACGATCACGTCGGGCTTCAGGCGCAACACCGTCGCGCGCACCGCGGCCGCATCGAACACGTCGAGCACGATCGGCTCGGCGCCCGCGGCCATGATCGACGCTGCCTTCGCCTGGCTGCGCGTCATGCCGAACACGTTGTAGCCGCCGCCGACCAGCAGCGGAACGAGCCGGCGTCCGACGACACCCGTCGCACCGGCGAGAAGAATCTTCTGAGCAGTCATGAACTCATTCCACACCAAAGCGGTAGCCCCACCGGCAACAGGTGCTCTGCGTCGGTAGGACAATCGCAACCATGTTGAAGAACCTTGAAGCCATTTCGCAAGCAGCACCGTCGCGTGGCGACGTGTTGCTGTTCGCTGTGTAGTTCCAGGTCTTTCGCCACATCGGAAGGCCTTGCGCCTTCCGGTCCCCAAAACCCCGGTCGGCACTGCCCCCGGGGTTTTTGCTTTTCAGTCTGCACGTTACTGCCATGCGCACCTACGACAAGTTGATCGCCACGATTCAGGACCGCCAAAGCACGGGAGGCTTGCGCTCGTCCTTTGGCGTGTCCGTCGACAACACCCCAGCCATGCAAGTTACGGGCTAGCCCAGGCGGATCTTCGCCGGGGCCGGCCGAAACCGCCCCAGTTTGAAAGATTCGTCATGACCCGCAACAACAACACCCGGCTCCTTCGCAACATCGGCGTCATCGCCCACGTCGACGCCGGCAAGACCACCACCACCGAACGCATCCTGTTCTACACCGGCGCGAACCACCGCATCGGCGATGTGAACGATGGCAACACCGTGATGGACTACGACCCGCAGGAGCGGGCACGCGGCATCACCATCAACAGCGCGGCCACCACCGTGTTCTGGAATGGTGCGCAGATCAACGTCATCGACACACCCGGACACATCGACTTCAACATCGAGGTGAACCGCTCGCTGCGCGTGCTCGACGGCGCGGTGGTCGTGTTCGACGGCGTCGCCGGCGTCGAACCGCAGACCGAGACCAACTGGCGCCTTGCCGACAAGTACCACGTGCCCCGCCTCGCCTTCATCAACAAGCTCGACCGAGTGGGTGCCGACTTCACCCGCGTCGTGCAGATGATGGAGTCGCGCCTGGGCGTCACAGCCCTGCCGCTGCAACTGCCGATCGGCGCCGAGGACTCGTTCCGCGGCGTCGTGGACCTGCTCGGCCGGCGCGCCCTCGTCTGGCCGGCCGCCGATGCCAGCCAGCCGCCACTCGTCGAAGCCATCCCCGACGACCTGCAGGCGCAGGCGACGATCGCGCGCGCCCGCCTCGTCGAGGCGGTGGTCGAGCGCGACGATGCGCTGCTGCAGGCCTGGCTGCAAGGCGAGGAACCCTCGGTCGAGCAATTGCGCGCGGGCCTGCGTGCCGGCACGCTGGCCGGTGCCTTCGTGCCGGTGCTGGCCGGCTCGGCGTTCCGCAACCGCGGCGTCGAGCCGCTGCTGGACGCCGTCGTCGACTACCTGCCGGCGCCGGGCGACATCGCCACCGAAGGCCAACCCGAGTCGGATGCCGACGGCCCGCTCGCGGCCCTCGCGTTCAAGGTCGTCTCCGACGACCACGGCGCGATGGTCTTCGTGCGCGTCTACCGCGGCCGCCTGCGGCCGGGCGACAGCGTGCTCAATGCGAGCACCGGCCGCACCGAGCGCGTGGCGCGCCTGTATGAAGTGCATGCCGACAAGCATGTGGAAGTCCCGGCCCTGCAGGCGGGAGACATCGGTGCGCTCGTGGGCCTGAAGGACACGACGACCGGCCACACGCTCGCCGACAAGCGCCACCCGGTCGTGCTGGAGAGCATCTCGATCCCGGAACCGGTGATCCACGTCGCGGTGGAGCCGCGCACGCAGGCCGACCAGCAGCAGCTCGGCAAGGCGCTGGGCGCGCTCGCGAAGGAAGACCCGAGCCTGCGCATCCGCCAGGACGCCGAATCCGGCCAGACCATCCTGTCCGGCATGGGCGAGCTGCAGCTCGAGGTGACGCTGGAGAAGCTGCGCACGCGCCATCACGTCGAGGTCACGGTGGGCCGGCCGCAGGTCGCCTACCGCGAGACGGTCGCGCGCACGGTCGAGGTCAGCCACCTGCACAAGAAGCAGAGCGGCGGCCCCGGGCAGTTCGCCGGTGTCACGCTGCGCATCGCGCCACTGGCGCGCGGCGAGGGCTTGCGCTTCGTCAACCAGGTGACGGGCGGCGCGATCCCGCGCGAGTTCATCCCGGGCGTCGAGTCCGGCGTGAAGCGCGCGGCAGAGACCGGCGTGCTGGCGGGCTACCCGGTGGTCGACCTCGAGGTGACGCTGCTCGACGGCAGCTTCCACGAGCGCGACTCGTCGGTGCTGGCGTTCGAGCTGGCGGCGGCCGCGGCCTTCCGCGACGGCGTCGCGCGTGCAGCGCCGGTGGTGCTCGAGCCGGTGATGGCGGTGGAAGTCGTCACGCCGGCCGACTACCTCGGCGACAGCATCGGCGATCTGCACCGCCGGCGCGGCCACGTGCGCGCCCAGCATCCGCGCGGCAACGCGACGGCGCTGGAGGCGCATGTGCCGCTGAAGGAGATGTTCGGCTACATCGGCAGCCTGCGGGCGCTGTCGTCAGGCCGGGCGCAGTACTCGATGCACTTCGACCACTACGCCGAAGTGCCGCCGACGCTGCAGGCGGAGCTTCTAGCGGCCTAAGAGCCGAGCCCTCGCTCCAGCAGCGAGAGCGTGCGCCGGAACTCCCGGCGCACGCGGTACAGCTGGGCCGGCCGGTTGGCCCGGCCCAGCTCCAGCTCGCCGTCGATCGGCTCCAGCATCGCCAGCTCGTCCATCTTGCGGCGAAAGCTCACCTTGTTGACCGGTTCGCCGAGCACCGCCTCGTACACCGACTGCAGCTGCGGCAGCGTGAAGCGCTCGCCGCACAGGTGCACCGGCAGCGACGAGTAGTGGCTCTTCACCCGCACCCGCGACACCGCCAGCTCGACGATGCGCCGGTGATCGAAGGGCAGCGCCGGCAGGCGGTCGGCCGGCATCAATCGCAGCTGCGCCGCATCGACGGGCAGCAGTTGCCGCGGCACCAGCGCGTAATAGGCCACCGAGATCGACCAGCCGCGCGGATCGCGGGCCGGGCCGGACAGGGTCGCGAGCTGCTCCAGGTACGGGCTCGCGATGCCGGTCTTGTCGCGCAACACGCGCACCGCGGCGTCCTCGGCGTCCCGGTCTTCCTGCTGGTGCACATAGCCGCCCGGCAGCGCCGGCATGCCGAGGAACGGCTCGCGGTCGCGCAGGTGCAGCACCACGTGCAAGGCACCGTCGTGCAGCGTCAGCAGCACGACATCGACAGTGCAGATGATGGGCGGGAAGGTGTCTACAGCCATGCCGCGATGTTAGGGCCGCCCCCTCTTTACCTTAGTTAGTTGCAATGTTGATCTAACTCATCTAGAGTACGGTCACGTTCAAGACGAAAGCCTGCGATGAAACCGCGAACCCAGCTCCTGATCATCGACCCGCAGAACGACTTCTGCGACCTCCCCGCCGCCTGGCGCCCGGCCGATCCGCTGACCGGCACGGCGCTCGCGCCGGCGCTGCCGGTGGCCGGCGCCCACGCCGACATGCAGCGCCTGGCCGGCTTCATCCGCCAGGCCGGCGATGCGATCACCGGCATCACCGTGACGCTCGACTCCCACCACCACGTCGACATCGCCCACCCGACCTTCTGGCAGCAGCGCGACGGCAGCGCGGTCGGCCCGTTCACGCCGATCACGGCGCGCGAGGTGCGCGACGGCGCGTTCCGCCCGCGCGACGCCGCAGCGCTGTCCCGCACGCTGGCCTACCTCGACGAGCTGGAGGCACGCGGCCGCTACACGCTGATGGTCTGGCCGGTGCACTGCGAGATCGGCAGCTGGGGCCACGGCATCCACGCCGACGTGCGTGCCGCCTGCAACGCCTGGGAAGAGCGCCGGCTGGCCCAGGTGGAGATGGTCACGAAGGGCGAGAACCCGTGGACCGAGCACTACAGCGCGGTGCAGGCCGAGGTGCCGGATGCCGGCGACCCCGACACGCAGCTCAACCAGGCGCTGATCGACCGCCTGGACCAGGCCGACCTGCTGCTGATCGCCGGCGAGGCCGGCAGCCACTGCGTGAAGGCCACCACCGAGCACGTCGTCGACCACCTGCCCGGCGGCCGGCTGGAACGCGTCGTGCTGCTGACCGACTGCATCAGCCCGGTCGGCGGCTTCGAGGCGCAGCAGCAAGGGTTTCTCGATGCGATGCGCGCCCGCGGTGTTCAACTTGCGAGCAGCGGCGAGATCCTCCGCCAATTCACCTGACAGACCTGACACCTTCGCCTGACCAGAAAGCCCCCATGCCCCCTGTGATCCACAGCCTGCTGGAGACCGATCTCTACAAGTTCACGATGTGGCAGACCATGCTGCATTGGCACCCGCAGACGCAGGCAGAGTACAGCTTCGTCTGCCGCAACGTGCCGGCGTACCCGCTGGCCGAGCTGCTGGCCGACGTGAACCGCGAGCTCGACCACCTGTGCTCGCTGCGCTTCGCCGAAGACGAACTCGCCTACCTGGGTGCATTGCGCTTCATCAAGTCGGACTTCGTCGACTTCCTGCGCATCTTCCAGTTCCAGCGCGTCTTCATCACCGCGCGGGCCGCCGGCGACACGCTGGAGATCATCGCGAAGGGCCCGCAGGTGCACGTGATGGCCTTCGAGATCTTCGTGCTGGCGATCGTCAACGAGCTGTACTTCCGCCGCTTCGACGCCGGCCCGGCGCTCGCCGCCGGCCGCGAGCGGCTGCAGGCCAAGATCGCGGTGCTGCGCGCCTTCGGCAGCGAGCCGCCGCGCCGCAACCCGTTCGAGTTCTTCGACTTCGGCGTGCGCCGGCGCTACAGCGGTGCCTGGCAGCGCGAGGTGGTCGCGACGCTGAAGGACGCCCTGCCCCAGTATTTCCGCGGCAGCTCCAACGTGCTGCTCGCGAAGGAGCTCGGCCTGGTGCCGATCGGCACGATGGCGCACGAGTACCTGCAGACCTTCCAGGCGCTCGGCGTGCGGCTGCGCGATTCGCAGAAGGCCGCGCTCGAGGAATGGGTGCAGGAGTACCGCGGCGACCTCGGCGTCGCGCTGACCGACGTGGTCGGCATGGACGCCTTCCTCGCCGACTTCGACCTCTACTTCGCGAAGCTGTTCGACGGGCTGCGCCACGACTCCGGCGACCCGGTCGCGTGGGGCGAGAAGGCGCTGGCCCATTACGCGAAGCTGCGCATCGACCCGCACACCAAGCGGCTGGTGTTCTCCGACGGCCTGACCATCGAGCGGGCGCTCGAGCTCTACCGCCACTTCGCCGACCGAACGCAGACCGGCTTCGGCATCGGCACCAGCCTGTCGAACGACGTGGGCCTGACGCCGCTGAACATCGTGATGAAGCTGACCCGCTGCAACGGCCAGCCGGTGGCCAAGCTGTCCGACAGCCCGGGCAAGACGCTGTGCGACGACCAGACCTTCCTCGCCTACCTGAAGCAGGTCTTCAACGTCCCCGCCTGAAGGAACGCGCATGCTGAAGATCACCATCGCCCAGCTGAACCCGACCATCGGCGACATCGCCGGCAACGTCGCGAAGATGGTCGCCGCGGCGCGTGAGGCGAACACGCAAGGCGCCGAGCTGGTCGTCTTCACCGAACTCGGCCTGACCGGCTACTACCCGGCCGACCTGCTCGAGGAACCCGGCTTCCTGCAGCGCGTCGACGCCGGCCTCGACGCCCTGCTGCAGGCCTCGCGCGAGCTGCCCGGCCTGCACTGGGTGGTCGGTGCGCCGCTGCGCCGCGACGGCCCCGGCAAGCGGCTGCACAACATGCTGCTGGTGCTGCATGGCGGCACGATCGTGCTGCGCTACGCGAAGCAGCTGCTGCCCACCTACAACATCTTCGACGAGCGCCGCCACTTCGAGCCCGGCCCCGATGTCGCCAAGGTACTGCGCATCGGCGACACGCAGGTCGGCATGATGATCTGCGAGGACGGCTGGAACGATGTCGCCGACGACTACGCGGTGAACCCGTTCGAACGCATGCGCGACGCCGCGCCCGACCTGGTCGTCTCGATCAACGCGAGCCCGTCCGAGATCGGCAAGCGCGAGCAGCGCCACCAGATCTTCGGCGACGCGAGCCGCCGCCACCGACTGCCGATCCTCTACGTCAACCAGATCGGCGGCCACGACCAGCTGGTGTTCGACGGCGCGTCGTTCGCGACCGAGGCCGACGGCCGCGTGGTCTACGAGGCCCATCGCTTCGTCGAGGACGTGACGACGCTGCGCTTCGCACACGGCCGCTTCCTGACGCTCGCCGGCGACACGCCACCGCCGGTACCGGCGGCCGGCCTGCCGACGATGGCGTTCTACCAGGCGCAGATCGTGCTCGGCCTCACCGACTACGCGCGGCGCTGCGGTTTCAAGCAAGCCGTGGTCGGCTCGTCGGGCGGCATCGACAGCGCGTTGACGCTGGCACTCGCCGCGCAGGCGTTCGGTCCGCAGAACGTCAGCGCGGTGACGATGCCCTCGCACTACTCGTCGGCCGGCTCGGTGGACGACTCGGTCACGCTGTGCCACAACCTCGGCATCGAGCTCTTCACGCACCCGATCGCCGAGCTGGTCGACGGCTACGGCGCGCAGTTCGAGCGCAGTTTCGGCAAGCCGCTGCGAGGCCTGTCGCACGAGAACCTGCAGGCGCGCATCCGCGGCACCGCGCTGATGGCCTACTCGAACAGCTTCGGCCACCTGCTGCTGACCACCGGCAACAAATCGGAGATCTCGGTCGGCTACTGCACGCTGTACGGCGACACCAACGGCGGCCTCGGGCTGATCGGCGACCTCTACAAGACGGAGGTGTTCGCGCTGTCGCGCCACGTCAACGAGGCCGCCGGCCGCGAGCTGATCCCGACCGCCATCATCGACAAGCCGCCGTCGGCCGAGCTCGCGCCGGGCCAGAAGGACACCGACAGCCTGCCGCCGTACGAGGTGCTGGACGAGGTGCTGAAGCTGCTGATCGAAGGCGATCGGCTTGCGCCGCGCGAGCGCGCCCAGTCGGCCGCCTTCGTCGCGCAGCTGCAGCGCAGCGACGAGGGCCGTGCGCTGGTCGAGCGGGTGCGGCGCATGATCGCCCGCAACGAATACAAGCGGCGCCAGGCGCCCCCCATCATCCGCGTCCGCCCCCGTGCCTTCGGCAGCGGACGGCAGATGCCCATCGCAGCGCACATCCCATGAGAACCGTCCCGTCCCACCCAACCGCCGCGCAGGGCCTGCACCACGACACGGCCGTCTACATCGGCCGCTTCCAGCCGTTCCACAACGGGCACCTGGCGCTGCTGAACCAGGCGCTGGCGATCGCGCCGCGGGTCGTCGTCGTGATCGGCTCGGCCCACCAGGCACGCTCGCCGAAGAACCCGTTCACCTGGGAGGAGCGCGCCGAGATGATCCGGCTCGCGCTGCCGGAGGACGAGCGCAGCCGCATCGAGTTCCTGCCGGTGCGCGACTACTACGACGAGACGCGCTGGCTGAAGGCGGTGCACGAGGGCGTGCAGGCGCAGATCGCGAAGCGGGCCGATCCGCGGCTCGGCTCGATCGGGCTGGTCGGCCACTTCAAGGACGCCACCAGCGAGTACCTGCAGGGCTTCCCGGGCTGGCGGCTGCACAGCGTCGCGCGCATCGCCGCGGCCGACGGCACCGCGCTGCGCGATGCGTTCTTCGCCTGCGCGGCCGACGATGTCGACGCGACGCTCGCGGCGCTGGTCGGCCAGGCCCCGTCGACCACGCTCGGCTTCCTGCGCGCCTGGTCGCGCCTGCCGCTGTTCGAGGCACTGGCCGCCGAGTGGCGCATGCTGAAGGCCTACCGGGCTTCGTGGTCCGCCGCGCCCTACCCGCCGGTGTTCGTCACCGTCGATTCGATCGTGCAATGCGCCGGCCACGTGCTGCTGGTGCGCCGCGGCCAGGCGCCGGGCAAGGGCCTGTACGCGGTGCCGGGCGGCTTCATCGAGCAGCGCGAGACCGCCTACCAGTCGGCGCTGCGCGAGTTGCGCGAAGAGACCCAGCTGCACCTGCTCGACGCCAGCATGCGCCAGTGCCTGCGCGCAACCGCGGTGTTCGACCACCCGGACCGCAGCCAGCGCGGCCGCACGATCACGCATGCCCACCACTTCGACCTCGGCGGGCGCGAGCTGCCCGAGGTGGTGGCCGGCGACGACGCGGCCGCAGCGCTGTGGACGCCGATCGGCGAACTGCCCGCGCTCGAGGACCAGTTCCTCGACGATCACTTCCACATGCTGGATCACTTCCTGGGGCTGACACCGCGATGAGGCAGGAAGCCGCCCTGCTCGATCGCTACCGCGGCTGCCTGCTCGGGCTGGCCTGCGGCGACGCGGTCGGCACCACGCTGGAGTTCCGCCGCCGCGGCAGCTTCGAGCCGATCACCGACATGGTCGGCGGCGGTCCGTTCGGGCTGAAGGCCGGCGAATGGACCGACGACACCTCGATGGCGCTGTGCCTCGCGACCAGCCTGGTCGAATGCCGCGGCTTCGATGCCGAGGACCAGATGAACCGCTACGTGAACTGGTGGCACCACGGCTACCTGAGCGCGACCGGCAGCTGCTTCGACATCGGCATCACCGTCTCGGGCGCGCTGCAGCGCTACCTGGTAACGCGCAACCCGATGGCCGGCTCCACCGACCCGATGAGCGCCGGCAACGGCTCGCTGATGCGGCTCGCGCCGGCGGTGCTGTTCGGCCACCCGGACCAGCAGGCCGCGATCGACCTGGCGCGCCGCAGCTCGGCCACCACGCATGCGGCGACCGAGGCGCTGGAATGCTGCGCGCTGTTCGCCGAGTTGCTGTGCCACGCGCTCGACGGCCACCCGAAGGACGCGATCCTCGCGAACCGGCTGGCCAGGCCGACGATGCCGAAGGTGCAGGCGATCGCCGCCCGCGAGTACCTGCACAAGCGCGAATCGCAGGTCACCGGCTCGGGTTATTGCGTCGCATCTCTGGAGGCCGCGCTGTGGTGCTTCGCGCAGACCGACAGCTTCGAGGCGGCGGTGCTGCGCGCCGCCAACCTCGGCGACGATGCCGACACCACGGCAGCCATCGTCGGCCAGCTCGCCGGCGCGCACTACGGCAAGGCCGGCATCCCGGCGCGCTGGCTGGTGCGGCTGCACCAGCGGCTCGAGATCGAGGCGCTGGCCGACGCGCTGCGGGGCTGACCCGGCGTCACGCGCCGAGCGGCGTGACCGTGACGCACCAGTGGCCCTCCTGCCCCTGCGTCGTAATGCGCAGCGGCAGGAAGCGCTCGATCACCGCGAAGTTCGTCCGCGCGTGTTCCGTCAGCTCGGTGCAGCTGAAGCGCGCCGGCCGGCCGCTGCGCCACACCGCCAGCGCAAGCGGCAGCACCCATTGATCGGCCAGGTGAGGGCCGAGAGCGCCGCTGCCGGCCTGGTACGCGCGCAGCTCCGCGGCGAGCGACAGCGCGACATCCTCGGCACTGCGGCCACGCTCGCCGAAACTGATCACCAGCTCGGTGACGTGCTCGTGCGCCAGCGTCGCCATCAGCGCGTTGCCCGGGCCCTCGTTCTGGCGCAGCACCGGCACCTGCAACGCGTCATCGGGCCAGCCGAACTCGTGCTGCAGGATCGCAAGCTCGCGCGACGCCACGCTGCGCGGCACCGCCGCCGCCAGGGCTTCCGCATGGGCAGCGATCAACGCGCCGCGCTCCATCAGGTCGTACGGAAGCAGCCCCCCTAGCGCCGGCAGGATCTCGGCGACGAACTCGCCGCCGCCGGCCGGAAAGAAGCCGTGGCGGCGCAGCTGCAGCCGGCTGCCGGCGCCCAGGCGCTGCAGTAGCGGCGCATAGCAGCGCTCGATGAAGTGGAACGGCGGCGCCATCGGGTTGTGCGTGCCACCGGTGAGCGTCAGCCGGCTGGTGCCGCTCGCCAGCATCAGCGCCGGCCAGACAGTCTGCAGCACGAGCGTCGCGCTGCCGGCCGTGCCGACGCTGAAGACATGGTCGCCGGCGCACACCGCGCCGGGCTCGAAAACCAGCGTCATCGAGCCGGCTTCGGCGCCCTGCACCCGCGCGCCGCTGACAGCCTGCGCCGCCTGCACGCAGGCGAGGTGCTGGCGCATCAGGCCCGGCTTGGGCCGGCGCGCACGGATGTTCTGGAGGGCAACGCCCTGGCCGGTGCACATCGCGAGCGCCAGCGCGCTGCGCAGGATCTGGCCGCCACCCTCCCCGGTGGCGCCGTCGAGTTCGATCATGTTCATTTCCTGTTGGCCATCGCTTCCTGCTTGCGCACCAGCCCGGCCTGCGCAACGATTCGAGCCGCTTCGACGCGCGCCTGTTCGATGCGCCGGCACGGCCGGCAGCGAACGGCCTGGCTGTAGATGTTGCCCTTCGCGATCTCGTACCACCACTTCTGCTGCTTGGCCGTCCACACCTCGGCCCGGTTGCAATCGCGGCAACTGAACGCGCGGTCGACATAGAACAGCGGAAGCTGGCCGTACGTGTTGTTGTGAAGCAGTTGCTGCGGATCGGCGGCAACCGCCCCCACGGGAAGGACCCGCACCGGCGTGAAGCAATCGATGTTGCTGCGCGCCGCGCGCTGGATGCGCCGCGCCTTGATCTCGGCGCGGCGCTGCTTTCCGCTCTTCATCACTCCTCCCCTCACCCCTTCACGCACACCACCTGCTTCAGCGTGTGCACGACCTCCACGAGGTCCTTCTGTGCTTCCATCACCGCGTCGATGTCCTTGTAGGCCATCGGGATCTCGTCGATGACGTCCGCGTCCTTGCGGCACTCGACGCCTTCGGTCGCCTTCGCATGGTCGGCCACGCTGAACAGCTTCTTCGCCTTCGTGCGGCTCATCACGCGGCCGGCACCGTGGCTGCAGCTCTCGAAGCTCTCCGGGTTGCCCAGGCCGCGCACGATGAAGCTGCGCGCACCCATGCTGCCCGGAATGATCCCCAGCTGGCCGCGCTTCGCGCTGACCGCCCCCTTGCGGGTGACGAACACGTCCTCGCCGAAGTGGCGTTCCTGCTGCACATAGTTGTGGTGGCAGTTGACGGCCTCGACGTGCGTCTCGAACGGCTTCGCGATCACCTGGCGCACGGTGGCGATCAGGTTGGTCATCATCACCTCGCGGTTGCGCGCCGCGAACTTCTGCGCCCAGCCGACGCCGCGCACGTAGTCGCCGAAGTACTGAGCGCCTTCCTCGAAGTACGCCAGGTCCTGGTCGGGCAGGTTGCGCTGGTGCTGTTCGGCATCCTTCTTGGCCAGCTCGATGAAGTGCGTGCCGATCGCGTTGCCGACACCGCGCGAGCCCGAGTGCAGCATGAACCACACGGCGCCCTCCTCGTCGAGGCAGACCTCGATGAAGTGGTTGCCGCCGCCCAGCGTCCCCAGGTGCTTGCGGTTGTTGGTGTTCTTCAGGCGCGGGTGCAGCTCGCACAAGGCATCGAACTCGTCGACGAGCGTCGCCCACACCTGGTCGACGGTCTCCGGCGGGTTCTCCCAGCTGCCCTGGTCGCGGCCACGGTGGCGCGGCGTCGAGCCGTGCGGCACCGAGCGCTCGATCGCCGAACGCAGCGGGCCCAGGTTGTCCGGCAGGTCTTCGGCGCGCAGCGTGGTCTTGCAGGCCATCATCCCGCAGCCGATGTCGACGCCGACCGCGGCCGGGATGATCGCGCGCAGCGTCGGGATCACCGAGCCGACGGTCGCGCCGATGCCCAGGTGCACGTCGGGCATCGCCGCGACGTGCTTGAAGACGATCGGCAGGCGCGCCGCGTTCGCGAGCTGCTTCTTCGCCTCGGCCTCGACGGGCACGCCGCGGATCCACATCTTGACGGGCACGCCGCCTTCGATGGTTTCGGTGTCGTAGTTCTTCATGGTTTCCATTTCGTTTCCTCTAGGCCAGCTTCACCAGCCCGTTCAGCACGCCTTCCAATCCGCCGAACACCGAGATCTTGTCGATCCGTTCGGCCACGCGCTCCAGCGTCTCCAGCTCCTTCAGGCGCAGCGCGGTGGGGTTGTCCTCCATCACCTTGGCCGTGTTGAGCAACGAGCGGCTGGCCGCCGTTTCCTCGCGGCGCCGGATCACGTTGGCTTCCGCCGCCTTCTGCGCCTCGACCACCTGCGACAGGATGGTCTTCATCTCGCCGGGCAGCACGATGTCCTTCACGCCGACGCTCTCCAGCGCCAGGCCGTAGTCCGCGAGCTTGGCACGCGCATGGCCGGTCACGACCTCGTCGATCACCGCCTTGTTCTCCAGCAACTCGTCGAGGCTGCGGGTTCCCACCGCGGCGCGCAGGCCGAACTGCAGTTCTCTGTACAGGTGCTCGGCGGGCTTCTGCAGTTGCGTGTACGCCTTCAGCACGTCGGTGATCCGGTAGGTGGCCGCCAGGTTCAGGCGCAGGCTGACCTTGTCACGCGTCAGGATGTCCTGGCCGCTCACGTCGACCGCCTGCAGGCGCAGGTCCACCAGGTCGACCGAGACCGTGCGGTTGAACTTCCAGAACGCGTACGAACCCGCACCGAGCACGCGATCGACCTTGCCGTCGATCCACAGGATGCCGGCCGAGAACTCGTTCACCTGAACCTGCAACACGCCGGCCAGGCCGGACACGCCGCGGCTGCGCGCCTGCGTCTGCACCAGGCGAGCCGTCAGCACAGCCGACAGCTCGGCACCGGCCGCCAGGTCTACGACGTCCACCGTGACATCCACCAGGCCCTTCCAGTACAGGCGGCGCGTGGTGGGCGCGAGCACTTCGACCAGCACGCCGTTGTCGCTGCGCAGGCCCACCTGCGTCTCCGACAGCTCGACCTTGACGAACTCGGCCGCGACCACCTCGGGCTCCTTGGCCATCAGGTAGTCGGCCAGGCCGTGCGTGAACGCAGGCTGGTCGAGCGCGAAGGTCTCGACGCGCAGGCGGTCCAGCCCCTTGAACACCCAGTGCCGGCCGGGCGCCAGCACGCGCTCGAAATCGCCGTTGCGCAGCAGCAGGCCACGTTCGCTCTTCTTCACCATCACACGTTCGAACATCAACATCTTCTTCTCCTCGTTCTTCTCATCGAATAGGTGCCGTTACAGCAGCGTCGGCGGACGGGGATCGCACCGACCGCTGGCCTTGCAACGCTCGACACGACCGCGGCCGTGGCGAGGGGTGCAGGCAAGGGCCGACCGGTTTCCCAGTGCGGGCCGCCGCTGCTGACGGAATCGTTCCGGACTCGCCGGCTGTCTTCCGCGTTCGGCATGGGTCTTTCGACCCGGCACAACCATGGCCTTTCGGCCAGCTTTCCTGGCGGGAGTCGAACCCGCGACGGACTCGTTGAAAACGAGTTGCTCTACCAAGCTGAGCTACAGATGGTGGGCAGCCCGGGACTCGAACCCGGCGCGACTTGCGTGCGTTCACCTGACTGCCCTCACACCCGACGTTCCCGAAGCGCGGTACGCAGGACACCGACAGGGCTGTCACACCCCGGATCCCCTGCGCCAGCGGGGCAGGCCTTCGCCTCAACCCCTGGCCATTGCACTCTTCGTTTGCGTCAGGACAGCACTTCCATTGCAGCGCTCGTGCCAGCGTGTTGCCTTGGGCTCTCGCCTCCTCGCAAGTGCTTGTCGCACAAGGAGTTTCTTCAAGTATCCCGGCCCGATTGGATCGGGATGCTTGAACCAGAACAGCCAGAATCTAGAATCATCGCTAGCCTCTTAGCAATTCAGCACATGAAGCACACCGTCGTCATCGGCTTCCTCGGCACCCAGCTCGATGCCGGCCAAGGTGCCGGCCGCTGGGAGAAGTGGCGCCCGACGGTCTCGCTGGTCCAGCAGCCCGACGTCGTCGTGCACCGCATCGAGCTGATCCACACGCCGCGCCACCTCGGCCTCGCGCAGCAGGTGCAGCGCGACATCGCCTCGGTCTCGCCCGAGACGCTGGTCAACCTGATCCCGATGGACGTGGCCGACCCCTGGGACTTCGGCGAGATGTACGGCGCGCTCTACGACTGGGTGCGCGCCTACCCCTTCGACACCGAGCGCGAGCAGTACCGCGCCCACATCACCACCGGCACGCACGTCGCGCAGATCTGCATGTTCCTGATGATCGAGTCGCGCTTCATCCCCGGTGTGCTGCTGCAGACCGCGCCGCCGAAGAAGCAGACGCACGACAACCCCGGCAGCCTGACGCTGATCGACCTCGACCTGTCGCGCTACGACGGGCTCGCCAAGCGCTTCCACCAGGCACAGCAGGACGCGGTCGACTTCCTGAAGGACGGCATCGCGACCCGCAACCGCGCCTTCAACGCGCTGATCGACGAGATCGAGCGCGTGGCCGTGCGCTCGCGCGCGCCGATCCTGCTGACCGGGCCGACCGGCGCCGGCAAGTCGCACCTCGCGCGGCGCATGTTCGAGCTGAAGAAGTCGCGCCACCAGGTGAGCGGCGAGTTCGTCGAGGTCAACTGCGCGACGCTGCACGGCGACGGCGCCGCCTCCACGCTGTTCGGCCACCGCAAGGGCGCGTTCACCGGCGCGGCTGCCGAGCGCGCCGGCCTGCTGCGCAGCGCGCATGGCGGCGTGCTGTTCCTGGACGAGATCGGAGAGCTGGGCCTGGACGAGCAGGCGATGCTGCTGAAGGCGGTGGAGGAGAAGCGCTTCTACCCGATGGGCAGCGACCGCGAGGTGGCGAGCGACTTCCAGCTGATGGTCGGCACCAACCGCGACCTGCGCATCGACGTGGCCGAGGGCCGCTTCCGCGAAGACCTGTACGCCCGCATCAACCTGTGGAGCTACGTGCTGCCGGGCCTCGCGCAGCGGCCGGAAGACATCGAGCCGAACGTCGAGCACCTGCTCGCACGCGTGGCCGCCGAGAACGGCCGCGCGGTGCGCTTCAACGCCGAGGCCCGGTTGCAGTACCTGCGCTTCGCCCAGTCGCCCGAGGCGCTGTGGCGCGGCAACTTCCGCGACCTGTCGGCCAGCATCACGCKGCTGGCGACGCTGGCCGACGGCGGGCGCATCTCGTCGGCGCTGGTCGATGCCGAGCTGCAGCGGCTGCGCTGGCTGTGGCAGCACCACGCGGGCGATGCGCCGGCGCACGATGCCGTCGACCTCGATGCCCTGCTGGGCGATGCCGCGCAGGCACTCGACCTGTTCGACCGGCTGCAGCTGCAGGCCGTCGTGCAGCTGTGCCGCCGCTCGCGCACCCTGTCGGAGGCGGGGCGTCAGCTGTTCGACGTCTCGCGCCGGCAGCGCAGCGTCGTCAACGACGCCGACCGGCTGCGCAAGTACCTCGCGAAACACGGCCTCACCTGGGAGCGGGTGACAGCCTGATGCCGCGGCGGGGGAGTCGAACCCCCTGGCCCTGGCCGCGCGGCATCGCGCCGCGCGGTATGTCGTTCAGGGCAGGGACCGCAGCATCCACTGCACTTCGGCTGTGTCCAAGCGCGAGCATCCCGTCGGAAGTGGTGTCTCGCTGCACGGGGTCCGGGTCCGGACCGCGCACATCCCGCGCCGCCAACACCATTTCGTGCGGTCGCGGAGGGCAAGGGCACACCCGAAGTGGAGCGGGTGGTGCATTCAAAACCAGGCTCGAAAAGCAGAAAGGCCCGGATCCATCGCGGAATCCGGGCCTCTGTGAACAGAGTCGAAGGGTGGGCCTACGCCCTGCCTTCTCCCGGATGCCGTCGATCGTTGCCGTAACCCTTGCCTGCCCCCATGCCCATCGCCACGCAGAAGCACTCGCCCGATGCGCGGGCGGCTTGCTGCAGGTGACGGGGAAGGTGGCGGCTGATCACGGTGGCGTCCTCGGATTCGTTGATTCGTTGCGCTTTTTCAAGCAAGGCGCGGATCGTAAAAACTCTTTACCGGTTCGTCAAGCATTACTTCACGGCTTGCTTCAACTCGACCTTCACGAGGTTGTCCTCCGAGATCCGGTCGATGCGCTTGTTGTACGGGTCGACCCCGGCGAAGGCCGGCGCCTTGTCGACCACCAGCGTGATCGACTGCTTGCCGCTGCGCACCGGCCGGCGCTCGAAATGCAGCACCGAGTCCGCGCCGAAGCCCTCCTTGCCCGGCTCGGCGCTGAAGATGCCGATGTCCACCGGCTCGTCGAGCGGGGCCTCGGTCTCCTGGCCCTTGCCGTCGGCGTAGAGCTTGCGCGCCTCGACCTCCAGCACCAGGTCGTAGCGGCCGTCGGCGCGCTTCGTCGCGGTCGCGGCGGTCGCCTTCAGGTCAAGCAGCGTGATCTTCTCGAACAGGTCGGTGATCAGCGCATCGTGCTGCGGCCCGGCCTCGGCACGCAGGATGCGCAGGAAGTCGCGGCTGTTCGGGTACGGCGCGGCCTTGAAAGCGTACGCCTTCAGCAGCTTCGCGAGCGCCCGGTTCAGCACCGCCTCGCCGACCACCTCCTTCAGCCAGTACATCGCGAGCGAGCCCTTCTGGTAGTGGATGTAGCCCTGGTTCTCGACGCGCGCGAGCGGCAGCTCCTCCACCACCTCGCCGCCGCGCTGGCGCAGGTAGCGGTCGAGCTCATACTTCAGGAAGCGGCGGATCTGGTCGCGCCCGTACATCTTCTCCATCACCAGCAGCGCCGAGTACTGCGCGAAGCTCTCGACCAGCAGCTCGCCGCCCTGCTGCGAGCTCGGCACCAGCTGGTGGCCCCACCACTGGTGGCCGATCTCGTGCGCCGTCACATAGGTCACCACGTCGATCTTCTGCGGGTCGGTCAGCCGCGAGATGAAGCCGATGTTCTCCGAGTACGGGATCGTGTTGGCGAACGACTGCGCGAAGTCGGCGTACGACGGGAACTCCAGGATGCGCGCCTGGCGGAACTGGTACGGCGAGAACTTCTCGCTGAAGAGCTCGAGCGACAGCTTCATCGCCTGCATCATCCGGTCGGTGTTGAACTCGTGCCCGGGCTGGTGGTAGACCGCCAGGTCGACCTCCTTCCAGCGGTCGCGCAGCACCGCATAGCGTGCCGACTGGATCGAGAAGAAGTGGTTGATCGGCGCGTCCGGCTTGAAGTGCGCGGTGCGCCGCCCGTTCGCCGTCGTGTCGCTGACGGTGTAGCCCGGTGCGATCGGGGTCTGGTCGGCGTCGGTCGTCACGGTGATGTCGGCGTCGACCCAGTCGCTGTCCTTGCGGAAGCCGTTGTCGGCCCGTGCCGATTCATCCTCCAGCGTCGGCGGGCGCAGGTCCGGCGGCAGGCCGTGCTTGCGGCGCTTCGCGCGGTCGGTCAGCAGCCCGTTGCGCGACATGCCGATCGCCGGCGTGATCTCGGCGTTGTTGACGAAGCTGCCGTTGGCAACCAGCCGCGTCAGCGGCTGTGCGTTCGGGAAACCGCGCTCTTCCAGCGTCATCGCGAAGCGCAGCACCCGCGTCTCGTCCGGCTGCATCGCCGGCTCGAGCTTGTAGATGCGGTAGTGCTCCTTCGCCCACTCGCGCTGCAGCGTCGCACCGGGCAGCTCCACACGGTCGAGCGTCGTGCGCTCGGGCCACAGCAGGTGCAGCGTGTCGACCGGCGCGCCGGTGCGGTTGCGCAGCACGTAGCTGCCGGTCGTCACCGCACGTGCCTCGCGCGGGTACAGCTGCACATCGAGCGTGACGGCAGTGATGCGCGGCTGCGGCAGCTTCTCGAACGGCAGGAAGTCGCGCTCGTACTGGGCCAGCTGCGCGTCGCGCTGAGGCTGCGTCACGTAGGCGTTCAGCACGTTGGTGTTGTAGTAGATCCAGCCGCCGCTCGCGATCCACACCACGAGCCCGAGCGCCAGCAGCGCGCCGGCCCCGCCATGCAGGTGGTGGCCCATGTGGGCCAGGCGCGGGCGCAGCGCCAGGTTCGCGCCGCGTCGCCACAGCGCGTGCGACAGCACCGCCAGCACCAGTGCGAACCCACCCCAGTAGACCTCGAACCAGGCCTGCGCGATCCAGAAGCGCCCCAGGCCGTTCATGTCCGACAGCGGTACCCGCGGCGTGCCGCCGTAGTTGTAGAGGTTGTGCTCGAAGCCCGCCGCCGACAACGCGACCGACGCGACGATGTAGAGCAGCATCACGCCCCAGCCGATGAACTTCTGCGGCACCAGCACCTGCACGAACACCGCGAGCACCGCCAGCAGCAGCGCACCGACGGTCATCGGCAGCACGAACCACAGCAGGTAGGCCACCGGCTCGAAGCGGGTGTAGCCCTTCAAGGCCTGCACCAGCATGCCGGTCAGCACCGCGACCAGCGCACTGGCCGCGAGCACCAGCGCGATCGCGACGATCTTCGGCAGCAGGTGCGCCCAGTCGGGTGCGGCGGTCGCGTCGACGATCTCGTGCATGCGACGCTCGCGGTCGCGCCACACAAGCTCGCCCGCATAGAAGATCGCGATGATGATCGGCATCAGCGTGAACGCACCGTCCAGCGTCTGCACCATCAGGCGCGTGACCGGCCAGGAGCCGCTGCCGTACCACTCGCCGCTGAACCACAGCGAGCCACCGGCGTTCAGCACGCCGATGCCGAGCAGCACGAAGAACGCCGGGCTGCGGAACACGAAGGCCATGTCGAAGCGGGCCAGGCGCCACAGCTGGGCGCGGCGCGTCGGGGCATCGGCGCGCGCGGCAGGCAGCGCGCCGATTGCGGTCGGCCTTGCGGTTTGTTCGGCGGCGTCCTTCGACTTCTTCGGTGCCCTCTTCGGCGTCTTCCCCACCGGCGCACGCTCCTCGAAGCGGAACAGCCGGCAGGTCAGCGCGAACACCGCGAGCGCGATGCCGGACCACAGCAGCCGGTTCGCGAGCATCGGCCCGGTCATCGCCGGCAGCAGCGTGTTGCGCTCGGCGGCCGTCCAGTACTTGGTGACGATGCTGAGCGCCGACAGGCCGAACGGGTCGAGCAGCGCTGCGATGCTGTCGTACTGCGGGTTGCGCAGCAGCCCGCGCATCACGAAGTACAGCACCAGCATCCCGACCGCGCAGACGTAGGTCCACATCATCGAGCGCGTCGCGGTGGCGGCCGCGAAGAACACCGCCGACACGATCAGCAGCGTCGGCAACCCGAATGCGAACAGCGCGTACAGGTAGTGCGCGAGGTGGAACGCGCCGACCTTCTCGGCGTCGACCCACGGCATCGCGACGCCGACCAGGATGCCGAGCGGGATCGAGGCCAGCACCCCCAGCGCGACCCCGTTCGCGCCGAGGAAGCGGCCCACCAGGTACGCCCCCTTGCCGAGCCGCGTCGAGCGGATGATCGGCGCGAAGCCGGTCTCGTCGTCGCGGATCACGACGTTGGACACCATCGCGACGACGACGAACACCGCGAACAGGCTCATGATCGCGAGCGTCTGCAGGATCGCGAACGGCGAGTTCAGGTGCACGTTGCCGCGGCTGCCGATCTGGATCGTGTCGACCGTGACCGAGCCGAAGGTCAGCAGGAAGAACATCAGGCAGCCGACCCAGAACACCGGGCTCTTCAGCTGGTAGCGCGCCTCGAAGCGCGCGACGTGCATCAGCATGCTGCCGCTCATGCCGAGGCTCCTGCCGCCACCCCGGCCGATGCGCTGCGGTGCTGGTGCAGCGTCGAGAAATACACATCCTCCAGCCCCGCCTCCACCGGCGTGAAGCCCGGTGCCGGCGCGTCGTCGGCCAGCACGTGCACGACCGGCCGGCCGCCGCGCAGCCGGGTCGCGATCACGTCCATGCGGCTGCGCGCGTCGGCGAGCTCCTCCTTGGCGACCTCGCCCTGCCAGACGCGGCCGGCCATCTCGGCGATCAGCGCCTGCGGCGTTCCGGTGCGCACGATGCGCCCGCCGACCAGGATCGCCATCCGCGGGCACAGGTCGGTCACGTCGTCGACGATGTGCGTCGACAGGATCACGACCACGTTCTCGCCGATCTCGGCCAGCAGGTTGTTGAAGCGGTTGCGCTCCTCCGGGTCGAGGCCGGCAGTCGGCTCGTCGACGATGATCAGCCGCGGGTTCGCGATCAGCGCCTGCGCGATGCCGAAGCGCTGGCGCATGCCGCCGGAGAAGCCGGCGATCGCCTTCTTGCGCACGTCCCACAGGTTGACCTGCTGCAGCAGCGAATCGACCGTCTCGCGCCGCTCGCCGCGCCCGGCCACGCCCTTCAGCACGGCCAGGTGGTCGAGCATGTCCCAGGCCGACACGCGCGGGTAGACGCCGAAGTCCTGCGGCAGGTAGCCCAGCACCGCCCGCAGCCGCGCCGGTTCGGCCAGCACGTCGATGCCGTCGAACGCGATGCGCCCGGCGCTCGGCTGCTGCAGCGTCGCGAGGCAGCGCATCAGCGAGGACTTGCCGGCGCCGTTCGGCCCGAGCAGGCCGAACATGCCGCGCGGGATGTCGAGCGTCACGTCATCGAGGGCGCGGGTGCCGTTGGCATAGGTGTGCGACAGCTGGGCGATGGTCAGCATGCAGGATCTCCGTGGGGAGGTGGGGGAAACGAGGGACGAACGGGGGACTCTACGGACGGCGCGACGAAACGCCATCGCGGTGCGACAGGCCGCACGGCGGGGCGGACAGGCCGTGCAGCGGACGGATCAGAACGTCAGTCAGAACGTCTTGAGGCCGTTGACCGGCAGCAGCACCGACAGCAGCGAGCTGGTCGCGCACAGGAACAGCCGGTTGCGCTTCGGCCCGCCGAACACGACGTTGGCGACGCGCTCGGCCGTCTTCACCTTGCCGAGCAGCGTGCCGTCGGGCGCGAGGCAGTGCACGCCGTCGGCCGCGCCACACCACAGCCGGCCGGCCTCGTCGACGCGGAACCCGTCGAACAGCCCGGCGCTGCAGGTGGCGAACACCTCGCCGCCCGCGAGCCCGCCGCGCGCCGTGACGTCGAACACGCGGATGTGGCGCGGCCCGCCCGGCTGGTGCGTGGCGCCGCTGTCGACGATGTAGAGCTTCGATTCATCGGGCGAGAACGCGAGGCCGTTGGGCCGCACGAAGTCGTCGGCGACGCGCACGCACTCGCCGCTGCGCGGGTCGAGCCGGTAGACGTGGCAGCCGCCGGTCTCGCTTTCGCCGCGGTGGCCTTCGTAGTCCGAATCGATGCCGTAGGCCGGGTCGGTGAACCAGATGGAATCGTCCGACTTCACGACCAGGTCGTTCGGGCTGTTCAGCCGCCGGCCCTGCACCCGGTCGACCAGCGTCGTGACGCGGCCGTCGTGCTCGGTGCGGGCGACGCTGCGCGAGCCGTGCTCGCAGGTGACGAGCCGGCCCTGGCGGTCGAGCGTGTTGCCGTTCGCGAAGTTGGACGGTGCGCGGAACACGCTGACGCGGCCGTCGGTCTCGTCCCAGCGCAGCATCCGGTCGTTCGGGATGTCGCTCCACAGCAGGTAGCGCCCGGCCGGCACGTAGACCGGCCCCTCGGCCCAGCGCATGCCCTGGTGCAGCGTGTCGACGCGGGCGCTGGTGCGCACGCAGCTGCGGAATCGCTCGTCGAGGATCTCGAAGTCGGTCTCGGCCATGGTTTGCTCCGGTGTGTTCCCGACAGCGCCGGCTGCCGGCGCCCGACTTTAGGAGATCACGCCGGTTCAGCCAAGCGCAGGCGGGCGGCCTGGTCCTCGAAGAACTCCAGCACACCCTGGTCGACGCTCTTGCGCCAGTAGTCTCTCGCGCGGCTGCGCTTGCCCTCGGCCTCGTAGCGCTCGCCGATGTAGAAGTAGGCCTCGCACAGCGACTCCTCGGGCGACTTCGTGGCCCGTGCCGCGTCGATCAGCGCATCGGCCGAGAGCGAGCCCAGCGCGTAGTCCACCAGCGGCCGCGGCCAGTCGGTGGGCAGCTGGTCCGACGGATAGCGTGTTGCCAGCGCGGACGGGTCGCGCCCGGCCTGACGCATGGCCAGCGCCAACCACAGCACCGGGTAACCCCGTCGCACGACGGCCCGGTCGGCCAGCATCTCGTCGAGGTCGGCCTGCGCGGCATCGAAATCCTGCTGGAAGTAGCGGGCCATCGCCCGCACCCGCCGCGCCTCGGTGTCCCGTGGATCGCGCTCGAGCACGCTGCCGGTCAGCGCCACGGCGCGTGGCAGTTCGCGCAACGCGACCGCATTGACGGCCGCGGCGTTCTGCGTTTCGGCAACGTCCGGCGCCAGCTCGAGCGATCGCGCGAAGTCGCGTTTCGCGTCGGCCAGCCGGCCCAGGTGGTCGTACTGGATGCCGCGCGCCGTCAGCGCCTGGGCCTGCAGCGTCGGCGACAGGCGCTTCGCGGCCAGTTGCGCAGACAGCAGCGCGACGCGCCCGTGCGCTTCCGCCTGGATGCGCGTCTTCGCCTTCAACCGCTTGGTGCGCAGGCCGTCGTCCAGTCCTTGCAGATCGGCACGCAACTTGTCGAGGTCGGTGGGCGACAGCGGCGAGATCGACACCGTCGCCGCCAGCCTGGGCCACAGCTTGTTGAGTTTCTCCATGTAGCCCGGCCACGCCGCAGCCTCGATCTGGTCTGCCGACACGCGCAGCACCGAGCGATAGTCCGCATGCTTGCGGTCGGCATCGAACGTGCCCTTCCACGTGAAATGGGCGTCGCCTTCGTTCACGATTTGCGTCACCGGCCGCGCCGTCACGTCGTCCGGGAAATCCAGCGTCACCGTGTGCCGGTAGGTGCCCGGGAGTGCGCCCGTATAGGCATCGCGCCGTGCCTCCGCCTTGGCAACCATCATCACGTCGGCGGTGGCCCAGTAGCCAATGTCGGCGACCAGCACGCGCTCGTCCGGGAAGCGCCAGAACTCCGGCACGCTGAAGCGCTGGACGAAGGTGACCGCATCGTCGACCTGCGAATCGACGACCTCCATCGAGCCCTGGCCCTTGGCCTTCGGGTACAGGCGCAGGTAGGGCGCGGCCAGTCGCGTCTGCAAGGCCTCGCGACCTTGCGTGGTGACGATATCCCGGAACGACTCGGCGAGGATCCCGCGGAACGTGATCCGCGATTCCAGCACCGGGTCGGTGTCGAAACGCTCGAAACGCAGGCTGTCCTCGACCACCTGGCGGTCCGTGTCCACCGCGTCCGGCAACGCGACCAGGGCAGTGGTCGAGCCGGTCAACGGCAGGCCGAGCCCGAAATCGACCGCCTGGCGGCCCTCCAGCGGTCCGGTCTGGCGGCTGCGCGTCGCGTCCAACCAGTAGGTCTTCCCTTCGAGCTCGACGCGGGCGATCACATGGTCGAAGGCCAGCGGGCCGGGCAGCATGCCCTCGACGCGCCCGCGCGCCGTCATCGACACCAACACCGGCGTTGCCGGAACGTCGAGCTTGCGCAGCAGCGCCACCAGCAGCGCGACCTTGTCCTTGCAGTCGCCGAAGCGTTGCTCGATCACCTTGTCGGGCGCGGCGGGCTGGTGCGAGCTGCTGCCGATCTCGGTGCCGAAGTAACGCACCTCCTGCTGCACGAAGCGCAGCGCGGCGCGCACCCGGTCGGCGGGCGCGGCCTCCTTGTCACGGATGTCCTGGATCACGGCGTCCACCCGTGCGCCGGCCGGCAGCGCCGCGAACAGCCCCTGGCCCCAGCGCGCCACCTCGGCCCAGTCGGCAAACTCGCTGGCCTGCCACAGCTGGGCTGCGGCCACGCTGAAGCCGGCGTTGGCATCGGGGCTGAAGCGCGGCACCGCGACACGGCGCCACACCGTCTCGCGCCGGCCGTTGCGCACCTGGGCCACGCTCGTCACGTCGGCCGGGCCGACTCGCACCTGCAGCGCCCGCTCGACCGGTGCGACCAGGCGCACCTGGTAGGCCTGCACCGGACCGCGCTGCGACGACAAGGCCTCGAGCGCGACGAACCTGCCGCCGAACACGGGGTTCGCACCCCGCACCGAGTAGGCGAAATCCACTTCATCACCGACCCGCACGTCGTCCAGCACGATCGACACCGTCACGCGCCCGTCGACCATGCGCCGCTCGAGCTGCGTCTCACGCTGCATCAGCTGGATGCGGCGGCGGTCCAGCTTGGCGATGCGTTTGCCGTTGCGCACCAGGTCGAGGTGATGCAGCGTGAAGGTCTGGTAGCTGGGGTCGAACTCGAGCTCGATCTGCGACGCGACGGACAGGCCGGCGTCGGTGTCGATGACGCGCACCACATGGTTGTAGTCCCAGATCGACTTGCCATCGGCGAGCAGTTGGCGGTCGATGACGCGGTAGTGCATCGAGCTGCGGTCGACCGAGGCCTGCGGCGCTTCGGCAGCGGGCACGACCCAGGCCGGGGCCGGCCCGGTGGCATAGCTGAAGCCGCCCGACGCGGCAGCACGCGTTGGTGCGGCAGCCTGGGCCTGCGTCTGGGCCAGGACCCCCGCCGACATGGCGAGGGTCAGCATGAGCGCGGCGAGGCGCCCGGTTTGAATCGGTTTCATACATCCTCCCGAGGGGCCGCGGCACTGTGCGTGCCGTCGGCGATGCAGCGATGTTATGCGGGGTGGCGGCCGGACGGGCTCGCACCGGCCCTGGATTCAGGCATTGCGCAACGAAACCTGCAGCGCCGCCAGCGCCGACGGCACCTCGCCGGCCCGCCACACCAGCGGCGTGACCCGCTCGCCATGCACCTTCGGCAGCGGATGCCACAGCACCGGCGGGCTGCGCAGCGTCGCGAGCACCGCCTGCGGCACCAGCGCGATGCCGGTGCCGGCCGCCACGCAGGCGACGATCGCGTGGTACGAGCTCAGTTCGAGGATGCGCATCGACGCGATGCGCCGGTCGCCGAGCCAGCGCATCAGCACGCGGCGGTAGGCGCAGCCGTCGGGGAAGCTGATCACCGAGTCGTCCTGCACGTCGTGCGCCCGCACGATCGGTGCGTGCGAGGCCGCCGAGATGATCCCCAGCCGCTCGCGGAACAGCGGCATCGTCGCGAGCGAGCGGTCGGCCGGCGCCTCGACGATGAAGGCAGCATCGATGCGGCGCGCCACCAGCGCCGCCAGCAGCGCATCGTTGGTGCCGGTGCTCAGCTCGACGCGCACCTCCGGGTAGCGCCGGTGGTAGGCGGCCAGCACCGCGGGCAGCCGGCTCGCAGTGGTGCTCTCGAGCGCGCCGATGCGCAGCACGCCGCTCGGGGCGCCGCCGACCACCGCCTGGCGCGCCTCGTCCGACAGGCTCAGCAGGCGATCCGCGTAGTCGAGCAGTACCTGCCCGCGCGGCGACAGGTGCAGGCGCTGCCGGTCGCGGTGGAACAGCTCGGCACCGAGCGAGGCCTCGAGCTGCTGGATGCGCGTCGTCACGCTCGACGGCACGCGGTGCAGCTTGCGCGCCGCCTTCAGGATGCCGCCTTCGTGCACCACCGCCCGGAAGATGGAGAGGGATTCGAGGTCCATGCCGCGATGCTGCCACGCCGGCGCCCACCCTGTTCGCCTTTCCAGAACAAGTCGTTCGGAATAATTCAATATCGCGGAACAGGCGCGGTGACTAGCATGCAGGCATGCCGAACCCGACCGCTTCCTCCCGCCCCGCAGTCCAGGCCGCGCTGGTCGGCGCGCTGTGCCTGGCCAGCGGGATGGGCATCGGCCGCTTCGCGTTCACGCCGCTGCTGCCGCTGATGCAGGACGCCGGGCTCTCGCTGCCGCACGGCGCGTGGCTCGCGAGCATCAACTATGCGGGCTACCTGGCCGGTGCGCTGCTGTGCGCGGCCTGGCCGCTGCCGGCCGGCGTGGTCGGGCGGGCCGGGCTGCTGGCCACCGCGCTGACCACGCTCTCGATGGGCCTGGGCGACGACTACCGCGCCTGG
Source organism: Rhizobacter sp. P2_H3 (assembly GCF_056403355.1). Lineage (NCBI taxonomy): Bacteria > Pseudomonadati > Pseudomonadota > Betaproteobacteria > Burkholderiales > Sphaerotilaceae > Rhizobacter > Rhizobacter sp. P2_H3. Next base: position 78,958 of record NZ_JBFUFQ010000005.1, read on the forward strand.
CTGCTGTGGCGCGGGCTGGCCGGGGTCGCGAGTGCGTGGGTRCTGGTCGGTGCGTCGTCCTGGGCGCTCGCGGAACTGGCGCGCCGCCAGCGCAGCGCCTGGTCCGGCTGGGTCTTCGTCGGGGTCGGCAGCGGGATGATGCTGGCCGGCGGGCTGGGCC